>RZYE01000180.1 GCA_009930425.1 Actinomycetota bacterium
CGAGATTGACCAACGTCCGGGCGACCTCGACGTGGTCGGGCCCGTACTCCCGCTCCTCAATGGCCAGGGCCCGCTCCAACAGGTCCTTCGCCCTGCCCGCCTGCCCCAACTCCCCCCACGCGCCCCCGAGATTGCCCAACGTGACCGCGACCTGCACGTGGTCGGGCCGTGCGTCGCTTCTGTGAGGGCCAGGAGGCGGGTGAGGGGTGGGATCTGGGGGCGGGCACGGTGCTGAGCCTCGGACAGGGCGATAGCCTTTCGGATCCACTCGACGGCGGGGTCATCGAGGGTGGGGATCCGGTCCCACGCACTCGAGGCGATGGTGAGGAGGCCGGCGCGGTGGGCGTGGTACCCGATCCGCCCGACCGTGTCGGTGTCACCAGCGGCCTGGGCGTCGTCCAGGGCCGCACCCCACACCCCGGGATCGGAGGTGTCCCGGGTGGTGAGCGCCTCCACCACGCCAGGGTGGGCGACCACCGCGGGGTCACCGTCCGGGGTGGTGGTGCGGGTGAGCAGGCTGAGGCCCTCCACCACCGGGGAGGTGGCCCAGGTGAGGGCGTGCTCCAGGTGGGCGTCCTCCACCGGCGTCGGTGACGGGAGGCGGCGGGTGACAGCGTCGGCGAGGACCGGGGCCGTGAGGGGCCGGGTGGTGCCGGTGGTCGGCCAGAAACTCGCCACGTGGACGACTGCCCGGGCGACGGGGCAGTCCCCACCGGCGGGTTCGAACGGGCAGTGGTGGTCGCCAGCCTGCTCCCGGCGCAGCAGCGAGGACAGGCCGGTGAATGCGGCACCGATCCCCCACGTGACGTCAAGACCCGGGTAGGCCCCCTCGGCACGCTCCTGCTCGGCGCGGGACAACAGTCGGGGCACCGGGACCGTGATGAACGCTGGTGTCCCCTCAGCGGCCTCGATGAGGGGCGCGTGCTCCGCTCCCCACGCTGCGAGTTCACTGGTGGGAATGGTGGCGATCACCCGCAGTCCGCGGGAGCGTTCGCGGCAGTGCCGCAGCAGCGTCGGCGTGATGTCGGGGTGCTGGTGGAGGCGGTCGAGCCACACCACCAGGTGCGACCCCTGCACCGTCGCCTCGGACAGCACGTCCAACTCCTCAACCGCCACCCCCAACTGTCCCGGCTCGGGGACCAGTAACCGCCGGTCCCCATGGTGGCGGGTGGCGAGGTCCCACGCGGTACGGGTCACCCCACCCCCCGGCTCCCCGACCAGCAGCACCATCCCGGTGGCCTGCAACGCCTCCGCCGCGCGCCGGTCGACGTCCCGGGCCACGTACGCCCCGAGGTCCCCGGCGCGCCCGCCGGGCAGCAGCGGACGATGCACCCCCACCATGAACGGGTCCACCTCGGACACGCGGGGCAACGGCCAGAACCGCATCGCCGCCGCGAGGCGCCGCATCCGTTCCTGCTCTGCGGCGGCGGCCTCCTCCGCCTCCCGCCGCCGACGTTGCTGTTCCTCTCTCCGCCGCTCGAGGTGTCCCCGCACCTCGGCGGCGATCCCCAGGCCGGCGGGAATGCCGGCACTGGCGAGCACCACTCCGGTGGGCTGCTCGGCCAGCCCGGTCAGCACTCCGGCGACCGCCCCGGCCGCCAACCCACTGACCGCTAACACTCGTGTTGTGTCGACCATGACCCCCCACCCCTCCAGAGCACCAGACACCCGCGGCCGGTGACCCTCTCATCTTGACGCACCACACCCGGCGCACACCGCGACATTCCGCGCTGGTCTGCGATTGCTGTCAATGCTGTGATTGCTCCTATTGCTGGTATTGCATGTAATGGGAGCATTACCCGGCTTCCTCCGCGGTCGGTCCTGTCAAGTCGTCGAGATCCCAAGGGGCAACCTGGAGATTCTCGGGGCTGATCGCCGTGCTCCCGTGGGGGCCCGGTGCCCACATCAGGAACCGTTCCCCCGCCGGCACGGAGACCCTGAACCTCGACGGTTCCCCGCCCAGCCCCTCGACGCCCATCTGGGGGTGCCACAACAGCAACGTGGGAAACGCGAGGTGGATCCCGCCGATCTCCTCCTCGTGGGCGGGGACTTGGATGACCTCGACGTCCTCCCCCAGGGTGGTCACCTCGAGCGGCCCGGTTGATCCGTAGGTCACCGCACCCGACATCACCAGGCGCAGGGTCCGCAACCGGACAAGCTCCTCGAGGGCGGGCACCGTCTCCAGCAGGGGCAGCGTCCCGCCGGTGAGGTCCTCCAAGGCGATGAGGTCGGTGCAGGCCTCGCGGAGGGCACCGTCCTCCAAGAGCGTTCCGGGCAGCTCGCAGAACAGTTGGAGGCGCGCCATCGTCGTCCCTGTTGAATCGTCTTCCAGCAGGATCACCCGAGTGGAGCGCAGTTCGGCCCGCAACAGCACCCGGCGCAGCAGCCCCGTGTTGCTGGTCGCCTCGTCGAGGAACACCGCCCGGAGCAGACCATCACCCGGGTCCCCCGGCACGGGCAGATGAAGATCCACGAGGTCATCGACCCGCAGATCCATGCCCTCTACCCGCCCGTTGCGGACCCATCGCCGCGTCACCGCGGGCCGGACACTGATCTCCCGACCGTCAGGATCGAGCAGGCGGGCGGTCAGGTGGAAGATGCCCTGGCTGCGCTCCACCACGACGGGCGACAGTGGCTGCCACTCCGGGCCCAACACCACGTCCGTCTCGGGCAGCGGCGTCCCCGCGGGCGCGACAAACGCGGTGCCTTCCCGCACCAACTCCCCAACTGGCACGCTCACCTCCTCTGACCAGACAGACTCCGGCAGCGACACCACTCCCTGCTGTGCCAGCGTCTCGATCAGCCGGAGAGTTCGGAGGACCACGAGAGCGAGCCCTGAGAACCCCCGCACCGCGGCGGCGTACCGCTCCACCAGCGGGTACGCCAACGCGATCTCCTTGCCCCGCTTGGGGTCGGCGTGCGCCACGTCGGCGTAGAACCACCCCGCCCCGAGCTGCGCGTCCGTCGCCGCCGGCCGTACGTCCGGCGCGACCTGGCGCACGTAATAGCCCCGCAGGTCGAGGTTCTCCAAGTCCCAGATCGGCCACTGCTGCCGCACCACGGCCCACTCGGCGGCCACTCCACCGGCGTCGTCCCCCGCCGCTGCCAGCATCCGGTCGACAGCGGCCACCACGTTTCGGTACCAGATCGGCTCCGACGGCAGCGTCAGCGGGCGGAGACGCGAGGCGAAGGACTCGAACCTCTCCTCGTCAGGAAGACTCCGCGTGATCCTCACCCCGCCGTCCGAAACCACCTCGAGGTTCCACTCCCCCACCTGCCGCTGCAGCGCGGTAACATCCTGGGCCAGCGTGTGCGCGGCGATCCGGCGGGCACGGACCACGAACGCCGCGACTGTCGCGACATCATCACGAGCGGAACTTCCGGCCGTGGGCCTTCTCGCCATGGCAGCACACCCCCGATGTTTCAGGACGACACGACGAGCGCCGCCAACAGGTACAGGAAGGACGCCGCCCAGACCGTCCGCGGAGTTTGGACGCGGGCCCGGGCGCGAGTTGCTCCACTCATGTCAATGCCCCGGACCCGCACCTCTCAGGCTAAAGGAACCGGTTGCTGCGCCGCACCCTGCACATCCCGTGCGACGGTGTGATTGCTTCCATTGCCACCAATCACCGCATTCACAGCATTGGTAGCAATCACAGCGTTTCGGTGGTGAGTGCTCTTCTGATGGTGGTCTTGCCGACGCCGAGCTCGGTGGCGATCGCGGTGTAGGTGGCGCCGCCGGCGCGAAGTTCGCGGGCGCGCTCGAGGAGTTCGGGGGTGATGACGGTGGGGCGGCCGCCGACGCGGCCCTCCTCGCGGGCGTGGGTGAGTCCGAGGCGGGTGTCTTCGGCGCGGCCGGCCCGGTCGAGGGCGACCACGACGCCCAGGAGGTCGAGGAGCGCCGGCCCACCGGCCCCGGTGGTGTCGAGGGCGGGCTCGCCCAGGGACCGGAACCCGACCCCCCGACCGTGGAGCTGGGTGAGGGTCTCGGCGAGCTGGAGGGCGCTGCGGGCGATCCGATCGGCGGTGACCACCACCAGGGTGTCCTCCCCGTCGCGCAGGTAGTCCAGGCAGTGTTCCCACTCGGGTCGGACCTGACGGCCGGCGGGCACGCCGGCGTCGACGAACACCCGCCGGGCACCAGTGGAACGGAGCGCGTCAACCTGGGCGTCGACG
>RZYE01000181.1 GCA_009930425.1 Actinomycetota bacterium
GGTGATCACCGACGGCTCGTACTGCGTCATGAAGCCGGCCGGGAACTCGAAGGTCGACTGGTAGAAGTCCTCGAGCTCGGTCGGACTGGCGAACTCCTCTGGCTTCTTCGCCATCATCGCGGACCACTGCAGGTCGAAGTCGATGAGGTTCTGGGCGATCACCTGGCGTTCGCCGGTGTACGTGCGCAGCAGTGAGTCGGGGCTCCGGCCCTCGAGCACGTGGGCCAGCTTCCAGCCCAGGTTGAAGCCGTCCTGCATCGAGACGTTCATGCCCTGGCCGGCCTTCGCCGAGTGGGTGTGGCAGGCGTCGCCGGCGATGAACACGTGCGGCTCGAGGTGCGAGCGCTCCTCCGAGATGTCGTCGAAGCGATCGGTGACCCGGTGCCCGACCTCGTAGACGCTCCACCAGGCGACGTGGCGCACGTCGACGGTGTACGGGTGCACGATGTCGTTCGCCCGCCGGATGATGTCCTCCAGCGGGGTGTTGCGCACGGCGTGGTTGTCGTTCTCGGAGATCTCCCCGAGGTCGACGTACATGCGGAACAGGTGGCCGCCCTCCCGCGGGATGTGGAGGATGCTGCCGCCGTCGTGCGAGTGGATCGCGCACTTGAGGCGGATGTCCGGGAAGTCGCTGTTGGCGAGCACGTCCATGACTCCCCAGGCGTGGAACGAGATCTTGCCCTGGCGCTTCGCGCCGATCGACTCACGCACCGGGGAGTGGGCGCCGTCCGCGCCGAGGACGTACTTCGCGCGGATGGTGCGCTCCTCGCCCTCGCGCTCCCCGGCGACGTACCTGAGGTTCACGATCACCGGGTACTCGGCGCCGTCGTCGAACGTCAGGCCCTCGAACTGCACGCCGTAGTCGGGTGTGACGCGGGCGGCGCCCTGCCTCGCGTACTCGGCGAAGTAGTCGAGCACGCGGGCCTGGTTCACGATGAGGTGGGGGAACTCGCTCACCCCGGAGGGGTCGTCGGGGGTGCGGGCGGTCCGGACGATGTTCCTCGGGTTCTCGGGGTCGGGCTTCCAGAACGCCATCTCGGTGAGGTGGTACGCCTCGGCGATGATGCGGTCGGCGAAGCCGAAGGCCTGGAACGTCTCGACGCTGCGCGCCTGGATGCCGTCGGCCTGGCCGATCTGGAGACGTTGGGGCCGGCGTTCGATGATGCGCGTGTTGATGCTCGGGAAGCGCGCGAGTTGGGCGGCGGCGAGCATGCCCGCGGGGCCGGAGCCGACGATGAGCACGTCGACCTCATCCGGGATGTCGGGGGAACGGTCGATCCCGACGCCTGCGGCGGGCTGGATCCTTGGATCGGTGGACACGTAACCGTGGTGGTGGAAGAGCACGGGTTCTCCTCACTTCTCTGTGATTGGCAGGGACACTGCGGGTGCCCCGGGTGGGCGTACTTGCGTTGAGGGACGAGGCGTGGAATGTCAGGCCGGTTGCGCCTCGACGAACTGGCGGAGGGACCGGAGCTTGTGGTTGCGGGCGGCCTTCTCGATCTCGTCGGCCGGCGCCGCCGACCGCACGAGGTCGAGGATGTGGTCGTGCTCCCCGATGGAGGTCTGTGACCGCACCGGCTCGAAGCCGAACATGTTCCGCCGGATGACCGCCACCCGCTCCCACTCCCGGTGGAGGAGGTCGAGGAGGTGGTCGTTGGGGCACGCGATGCACAGTTGCTGGTGGAACTGCAGGTTCAGGTCCGAGAACAGCCGGGAGTCGAAGTTCCCCCGCGCCAGGCTGCGCATGTGGTCGTTGGTCGTGGCGGCGTCGTCGATCTGCCGCTTCGTCAGGTGGGGCGCGGACAGTGCGGTGGCCGCCCCCTCGATCCAGGCGAGCACCTGCATGGAGTCCGTGTAGTCGTCCAGGTTGATCGCGGCCACCTCGGCGCCCACGTTGCGGGTGAACGTGACGAGCCTCTCGGCCTCGAGCCGCCGGATCGCCTCGCGCACCGGGACGGCGGAGACCCCCATCTCGCGGGCGAGATGGTCGAGCACGAGGCGGTATCCGGCGCTGTAGCGTCCGGAGATGATCCGGGAGCGCAGCTCCCGGTAGACCATCTCGGACTTGGACAGGGGCCCGCTGGTGCCGGCCTGAGGGGCACTCGGGGTGCTGGCGGACATCTCGTCACCTGTCTCGGAGAGGAGGGCACTCACGTGCACGCTCAATGGTTTCACCTTTCGGAACGGGGCGGGAGGGCCTGACCGTCCTGCGGAACGTCAGACGGCGATCAGGCTCGGCAGCCAGAGGGACAGGGCCGGCACCGCGAAGAACAGGGCGGTCATCGCGATGTCGATGAGGACGAACGGGAGCACCCCACGGAAGATCTGGTCGACCTTCACGCCGGAGGTCCCCGACACGACGAAGCAGTTGATCCCGACCGGCGGGGTGACCATGCCGATCTCGATCAGCTTGACGATCAGGATGGCGAGCCAGACGCCGTCGAAGCCCAGGGAGGTCGCCACGGGGTAGAGCAGCGGCACGGTGATCACGAGGATCGAGATGGACTCCAGCGCCATCCCGAGCGGGATGAGCGTGAGCAGGAGGACCCCCATCGTGAGGTACCTGTCCATCCCGAGCTCGAGGACCCCGTCGGTGAGCATCTGGGGGACCTTGGCCTGGATGAAGAACATGGAGAGCACTGCCGAGCCCACGATGATCGAGAAGACCATCGACGTGGTTCCCGCGGTCTCCTTGAGGGCGGAGGTCATGGCGTCACGCATCGCCGTCCAGCCGTCCCGCCACATCTCGATGACCAGGAACAGGCCCGCCGCCAGGGCGCCGATCGCAGCCGACTCCGTGGGCGTGAAGATGCCCGAGTACATGCCGCCCAGCACGATGAAGAAGAGGATGCCGACACGGACCACGCCTCGCACCGGGAGGTCCCGCAGGCGGGTGGTCGGCTCTGCCACGGCCACTGCCTGGGTCTGCGTGACGGTGCGGCCACCGACGGCCCGCGTCGAGGCCCCGCTCGCGCTCGCGAGCGCCTCGTCCATCGTGGTGGCAGCGGCCAGGCGCCGACCGTGCCGCCGCATCGCGAGGGGGATGTAGGTGGCGTAGGCGAGGGCGGAGAGGATTCCGGGGATGATGCCGGCCGCGAGGACCGCCGCGACGGACTCGCCGGTCATGATCGCGTAGATCACGAGGATGACGCTCGGCGGGATCAGCACGCCGAGGGTACCTGCCACCGCGACCGTCGCGGTCGCCAGCGGCACGGGGTAGCCGTGCTTTCGCATCTCTCCGACGGAGAGCTTGGACATGGTGGCCGCCGTGCCGATGCTGGAGCCGGAGACCGCGGCGAAGCCGGCACACGCCATGACCGTGGAGATGCCGAGGCCGCCGGGGAGGAGGCGGAAGGCGTGGGCGGCGACGGCGTAGACCTGCTCCGCGATGCGTGCCTTCACGGCGAACATGCCCATGAGGATGAACATCGGGATGATCGTCAGGGAGAACGTCGACGTCTCGGTGAAGGGGATCGAGCCGAGCATGTTCGTCGTGAAGTCGAAGTCCCGCAGGAGGACGAGGCCGACGGCGCCGCTCAGCGCCAGGGCGAAGGCGACCGGCATGCGGATCGCGAGGAGGCCCAGCAGGAGCAGGACGACCAGGAGGACGAGGGGCAGGGTGTCCATCACTTCTCCACGTATTCGATGGGGTGGGCCGGGGAGTCCGGCATGCGCTCGGGGGAGTCCTCGCCGAGGACGGTCTCCCCGCGCAGCAGCCGTACGACGTTGAGGAGCGCCACCAGCAGCATGGCGGTGAGTCCGATGACGATGAGCCAGCGTGAGGGCCACAGCGGCCAGTTGACCAGGCCCATCCGGAGTTCGTTCTCGGCCGTGGCCGCCAGCGCGCGCTGGAAGGTCGCCCAGAGCAACCACGCGAGGACAGGAACGGTGGCGAGCCACGCCACCGTGATGACGACCTGGCGCGGCTTCTCCGGGAGCTTCTCGGTGAGGAGATCCACGGCGATGTGCGAGTTGGTCGCCCCGGTGTAGGCCATGCCGAGGAAGACGGCGGCGACCAGGGCGGACTCGCTGAGCTCCAGGATTCCCGGGACTGACCGGTCGTAGAGGGCGCGGAAGAAGACGTCGACGACGATGCCGATCATCATCACCAGCGTCGCGAGGGTGGCGAGGACGCCGAGGACGGCGGCGATC
>RZYE01000182.1 GCA_009930425.1 Actinomycetota bacterium
GACCGGTCGAAGACGAAGGAAGGGTACGAGATCCCGTTCACGCGGCTGTTCTACCGGTACGAACCGCCCAGGCCGTTGGACGCCATCGACGCCGACCTCAACCGCGTCACCGCTGAAATCATCGAACTGCTGCAGGCGGTTGAGGGATGAGCAGGCCCACGGTCGATTCAGGTCAGACTTGGATTGGGCGGATGCCAGAGGAATGGTCGCTGGTGCGTCTAGGATCAGTCTTCCGTGAACGCAAGACCACTGTGAGCGATGCTGAGTACGAGCCGCTTTCTGTGTCGATGAAGGGCGTCGTTCCCCGCATGGACAACGTGGCTCTGACAGCGAACAACGACACTCGGAAACTCGTCCGGGCGGGCGACTATGTGATCAACAGCCGATCTGACCGCAAGGGTTCGGGTGGTATAGCCGAGCAAGATGGCAGCGTCTCCGTCATCTCAACGGTTCTCAAACCGCAGGGAATAGAACCCAAGTTCGCCCATCACCTCCTGCGCTCGACCGCTTTCCAGGAGGAGTTCTACCGTTGGGGATCGGGAATCGTCGCTGACCTTTGGAGTACACGCTACTCAGCGATGAGCCGGATCATGCTGCCGATCCCGCCCCGATTCGAGCAGCGTGAGATCGCGGAGTACCTGGACCGTGAGACGGCGAAGATCGACGCGCTCATCGCGAAACAGAACGAACTCATCGCCCTCCTTCGCGAGCGTAGACAAGCCACGATCACGAAATTTGCCACCCAAGGGCTGAACCCCCAAGCACCGATGACCCACCCGTCCTCCCCGTTCATCGACCGCATACCAACTCGCTGGACACTCAGCCGCTTCGGATTGGAAGTCACCATCAATGGGGGACTTGTCGATCCTGAACAACCACCTTGGAACAACATGATCATGGTCGCACCGAACCACGTCGAATCCGGTACGGGCAAGATAGTCGGCCGAGAGACTGCGTCGGAGCAAGGTGCCGAAAGCGGCAAATACTTGGTGCGTCGAGGACAGATCATCTACTCGAAGATTCGACCTGCGCTCAACAAGGTTGCAGTCGCACAGGAAGACTGCCTGTGTAGCGCAGACATGTACGGGATGAGCTCACGGAAGGGAGACAACCATCGGTACCTGATGTATTACATGTTGTCGCGACCTTTCCACTCCTACGCCTCCGAGATGTCCGCGAGAGTCAAAATGCCGAAGATCAACCGTGACGAGCTGTCCGCCGCTCCATGGCTTCGGCCACCGCGTGATGAGCAGCGCCAGATTGTCGACCGCCTCGACCGTGAAACCGCAAAGATCGATGCCTTAATCGCGAAGGCGGAGGAGCACATTGCCCTCGCGCAGGAACGCCGTGCCGCCCTCATCACTGCCGCCGTCACCGGCCAACTCGACGTCACCGGAAAGGTCGCCTGACACCATGGGCCAACACAACGAGGTCACCTTCGAGACCGAACTGTGCCAACACCTCGCACAGCACGGGTGGCTGTACTCCCCGGACGACACCGGGTACGACCGGCAACGCGCCCTCTACCCCCACGACGTGCTCGCCTGGCTGGAAGAAACCCAACCGGCCGAACTCGGCAAACTCATCAAACCGACCATGTCGGACACCGCCAAGGCGAAAGCCAGGGACGCCCTGCTGGACCGGTTGGCGAAACTGCTCGACAAGGGGCACCCGACAGGAGGCACGCTCCGTGTCCTCCGGTCCCCGTTCAAGGACACGCCCGCCACGTTCACCATGATGCAGACACGCCCGCAGACGGCGTTCAACCCGGCCGTCACCGCCCGATACCAGGCGAACCGGCTCCGTGTCATGCGGCAAGTGCACTACTCCACGAAAAACACGCACAAGTCGATCGACCTGGTCCTGTTCGTCAACGGCATCCCCGTCGCCACCGTCGAACTGAAAACCGACTTCACGCAGAACGTCGCCGACGCCAAGAAGCAGTACATGACGGACCGGCCACCCGCCGGGGAACCCCTTCTCGGGTTCGGGACACGCGCCCTCGTCCACTTCGCCGTCTCCAACGACGAAGTGTGGATGACAACCAAACTCGCAGGCCCCGACACCAGGTTCCTCCCCTTCAACCGCGGCAACGACGGCCGCGCCGGCAACCCGCCCGACCCGACCGGGCAAACGTCACCGACCGCGTACCTGTGGGAAGACGTGTGGGACCGGGACCGGTGGCTCGACATCCTCGGCCGGTTCATCCACTACGAAACCGTCACGACCGTCAACCCCACCACCCGGCAGAAGTCCACGTCAACGAACCTGATCTTCCCCCGGTACCACCAGTTGGACGCGGTGACGAAACTGGTCGCAGACTCGCGTGAGCACGGCGCCGGCAAACGGTACCTCATCCAACACTCCGCCGGGTCAGGGAAGACGCGCACGATCGCGTGGACCGCGCACCGGCTCGCAACCCTGTTCGACGACACCGACACGAAAGTGTTCGACACCGTCATCGTCGTCACCGACCGGACCGTCCTGGATGACCAGTTGCAGGAAGCCGTCAAACAGATCGAACCGACCCCCGGGATCGTTCAGAACATCAACCAGAAGGAAGCCGCCCGCTACTTCGCCGGCATGGCGGACGAGAAGACGTCCAAGTCGAACCTCCTCGGACACACGCTCACGTCCGGGAAACTCATCCTCGTCGTCACCATTCAGACATTCCCGTTCGTCCTCAAAGCGATCGCGGAGAACGACGCCCTCAAACAGCGCCGCTTCGCCGTCATCGCCGACGAAGCACACTCATCCCAAGCGGGGGAGACGGCCAAGTCCCTCCGGAAAGCCCTCGGTGGGCAGTCCGTCGCCGACGCCGACGTCGAAGAAACCGACCTGGAAGACCTCCTCGTTGAGGAGATGTCGTACGTGGCGAACACGCCCAACATCTCCTTCTACGCGTTCACCGCCACCCCAAAACCGAAGACGCTCGAACTGTTCGGCACCCCCGACGAGGACGACTTGGACGGCGACGGGCGTCCCCGGCCGCACCCGTTCCACCTGTACACGATGCAGCAGGCCATCGAGGAACGCTTCATCCTGGACGTCCTGCAGAACTACACCATCTACGACACGGCCTACCAGCTCGCCAAGAAGGTCGAAAACGGGCAGATGCAACCCCTCGTCAAGGGGGACGGGTCGGGCGACCTTGTCGACGAAACGGCCGCCACGAAGGAACTCCTCCGCTGGGTTGCACTCCACCCGACGAACATCGCCCAGAAGGTCCAAATCATCGTGGAGCACTTCGAGGCGAACGTGAAGCACCTCCTCGGCGGGCAGGCGAAAGCGATGGTCGTGACGGACTCCCGCATCGCCGCCGTGAAGTACAAGAAGGCCATCGACGCGTACATCGCCAAGCACGGGTACACGGACGCGACCGCCCTGGTCGCGTTCTCCGGCGAGGTCGAAGTGAAGGCGGACGACCTGCAGGACACGGGCGACCTCATCACCGTGGGGGAGAAGTTCACCGAAGCGCGCATGAACCCGAAGGGGACGTCAGACTTGCGGGCCGCATTCGACACGACCGAGTACCGGGTCATGATCGTCGCGAACAAGTTCCAGACGGGGTTTGACCAGCCGAAACTGTGCGCCATGTACGTCGACAAGCAACTCTCCGGTGTCGCCGCCGTCCAAACGCTGTCCCGGCTGAACCGGTACGTGCCCGGCAAGAAGACCATGGTGATCGACTTCCGCAACAGTGCTGAGGAGATTGAACGGGCCTTCGCCCCGTACTTCCGGGAGGCCCGCATTGAGGCGACCACGGACCCGAACCTCATCCATGACCTGCAAACGAAACTGGACCTGGCCGGGTTCTACACGCCGGACGAGGTTGACACGTTCGCGGTCGCGTACCTGACAGGCAAGGGCAACAACGCCCTCGCGGGTGCTCTCGCACCCGTGAAGCAACGGTTCATCGCCGCGTACACCACCGCCCTGACCAGCAACGACAAAGGCCGCCTCGACGAACTCGGCACGTTCCGGAAGGACGTGTCCACGTTCGTGAAGATCTACGACTTCCTCTCCCAGGTGGTCGACTTCGGAGACACGGAGGTGGAGAAGCGGGCCATCTTCTTCCGCCACCTCGCATCCCAGATCACCCCGGACCAGCG
>RZYE01000183.1 GCA_009930425.1 Actinomycetota bacterium
GAGATCACACGTGGCACTTGACGTGCTGACCGACCTGAACAGGGTCCGCAACATCGGGATCATGGCGCACATCGACGCCGGCAAGACCACCGTGACGGAACGCATCCTGTTCTACACGGGCATCAACTACAAGATCGGTGAGACGCACGACGGTGCCTCCACGATGGACTGGATGGAGCAGGAGCAGGAGCGCGGCATCACCATCACCTCAGCCGCCACCACCTGCTTCTGGGAGAACCACCAGATCAACATCATCGACACCCCCGGTCACGTGGACTTCACGGTGGAGGTCGAGCGGTCGCTCCGTGTCCTCGACGGTGCCGTCGCCGTCTTCGACGGCAAGGAGGGCGTGGAGCCGCAGTCCGAGACGGTGTGGCGCCAGGCGGACAAGTACGGCGTCCCGCGGATCTGCTTCATCAACAAGATGGACAAGCTGGGCGCGGACTTCTACTTCTCCGTCAGGACCATCAAGGAACGGTTGAAGGCCACGCCGCTCGTGCTGCAGCTGCCGATCGGAGCCGAGTCGAGCTTCGAGGGCGTGGTCGACCTCGTCTACAACCGGGCGCTCGTCTGGAGGGGCGAGGTGAAGAAGGGATCGGACTACGAGATCGAGCCGGTGCCCGAGGACCTCGAGTTGGCCGTCATGGAGTACCGCAACAAGCTGGTCGAGGCGGTCGCCGAGACCGATGAGGAACTGCTCGACAAGTACCTGATGGGCGAGGAGCTCACGGTCGAGGAGCTCAAGGCGGGAATCCGCGCCCTCACCGTCTCGGGCGAGGCGTTCCCCGTCCTGTGCGGTTCGGCCTTCAAGAACAAGGGCGTCCAGCCGGTCCTCGACGCGGTGCTCGACTACCTGCCCTCCCCGCTCGACGTTCCGCCCATGGAGGGGCACGTCCCCGGCCACGAGGCCGACGTGCTCGTGCGCGAGCCCGCCGAGGACGAGCCGTTCTCGGCGCTGGCGTTCAAGGTGGCCGTGCACCCGTTCTTCGGGAAGCTCACCTATGTGCGCGTCTACTCCGGCAAGGTCTCCCAGGGCGCCCAGGTGGTCAACTCCACCAAGGGCAAGAAGGAGCGCATCGGGAAGATGTTCCAGATGCACTCCAACAAGGAGAATCCCGTCGCCTTCGCGCACGCGGGCCACATCTACGCCTTCATCGGGCTGAAGGACGTCACCACCGGTGACACCCTTTCCGATCCCGCGCACCAGATCGTGCTCGAGTCGATGACGTTCCCCGAGCCCGTGATCCACGTGGCGATCGAGCCGAGGACCAAGAACGACCAGGAGAAGCTCTCCACCGCGATCCAGAAGCTCGCGGAGGAGGACCCGACCTTCTCGGTGCGCCTGGACGACGAGACCGGCCAGACCGTCATCGGCGGGATGGGCGAGTTGCACCTCGACATCCTCGTCGACCGGATGCGTCGGGAGTTCAAGGTGGAGGCCAACGTCGGCAAGCCGCAGGTCGCGTACCGCGAGACCATCCGCAAGAAGGTGGAGAAGGTCGAGTACACCCACAAGAAGCAGACTGGCGGTTCCGGGCAGTTCGCGAAGGTGCAGGTCACCTTCGAACCCTTGGACTCCCCGGAGGGCGAGCTCTACGAGTTCGCCAACGCCGTCACCGGTGGGCGCGTTCCCAGGGAGTACATCCCCAGCGTGGACGCCGGGATCCAGGACGCCATGCAGGTCGGCGTGCTCGCCGGCTACCCACTGGTGGGTATCAAGGCGACCCTGATCGACGGTGCCTACCACGAGGTCGACTCCTCCGAGATGGCCTTCAAGATCGCCGGTTCGATGGTGCTGAAGGAAGGCGTCAGGCGCGCCAGCCCCGTGCTGCTCGAACCGATCATGAAGGTCGAGGTGCGCACCCCCGAGGAGTACATGGGGGACGTCATCGGTGACCTCAACTCACGGCGGGGCATGATCCAGGCGATGGGCGACGCCACCGGCGTCAAGGTCATCACCGCTCTCGTCCCGCTCAGCGAGATGTTCGGCTACGTTGGCGACCTGCGTTCGAAGACGCAGGGCCGGGCTGTGTACTCGATGCAGTTCGACAGCTATGCCGAGACTCCTCGGAACGTCGCCGAGGAAGTCATCAAGAAGACCCGGGGCGAGTAGTCCCACTGGTCGAATCCCAGTAATCACAACCCGACCCGTAGGAACCGACTCGTCACGGCGACAGGTACACTGAGAACCTGCCCCACGGCTGAGAGACAACTACCCGAGTCCCCAGGAGGACACAAAGTGGCCAAGGCCAAATTCGAGCGCACGAAGCCGCACGTCAACATCGGAACCATCGGTCACGTCGACCATGGCAAGACCACGCTGACGGCAGCGATTACCAAGGTGCTGCACGACCAGTACCCAGACCTGAACCCGTTCACGCCCTTCGACGCGATCGACAAGGCGCCGGAAGAGCGCCAGCGTGGTATCACGATCAACATCGCGCACGTCGAGTACCAGACCGAGAAGCGTCACTACGCCCACGTCGACGCCCCCGGCCACGCCGACTACATCAAGAACATGATCACCGGTGCGGCCCAGATGGACGGCGCGATCCTCGTGGTCGCCGCCACCGACGGCCCCATGGCGCAGACCCGTGAGCACGTGCTGCTCGCCCGCCAGGTCGGCGTCCCATACCTGCTCGTGGCCCTCAACAAGGCCGACATGGTCGATGACGAGGAGATCCTCGAGCTGGTCGAGTACGAGGTTCGCGAGCTCCTCAGCTCGCAGGGCTTCGACGGCGACAACTGCCCGGTGGTCCGCGTCTCGGCGCTCAAGGCGCTCGAGGGCGACCCCGAGTGGAGCAAGTCGATCGTCGAGCTGCTCGACGCCGTCGACAACAGCGTCCCGGACCCCATCCGTGACATCGAGAAGCCCTTCCTCATGCCGATCGAGGACGTCTTCACCATCACCGGTCGCGGGACGGTCGTGACCGGCCGTGTGGAACGTGGCCAGCTCAAGGTGAACCAGGAGGTCGAGATCGTCGGCATCAAGCCGAAGTCGATGAAGACCACGGTCACCGGCATCGAGATGTTCCGCAAGCTGCTCGACACCGCTGACGCGGGCGAGAACGTGGGCCTGCTGCTGCGCGGCATCAAGCGCGAGGAGGTGGAGCGCGGACAGGTCGTCTGCAAGTCCGGCTCGATCACCCCGCACACCCAGTTCGAGGCGCAGGTCTACATCCTGGCCAAGGACGAGGGCGGCCGCCACAACCCGTTCTACTCGAACTACCGCCCGCAGTTCTACTTCCGGACCACGGACGTCACCGGCGTCATCCAGCTCCCCGAGGGCACCGAGATGGTCATGCCCGGCGACAACACCGAGATGACGGTCGAGCTCATCCAGCCGATCGCCATGGAGGAGGGACTGGGCTTCGCCATCCGCGAGGGTGGCCGCACCGTCGGCTCCGGCCGCGTCACCAAGATCATCGCCTGATCTGCACGGCGAAGGGAGGGGCCCCGCTCGTTTCGAGCGGGGCCCCTTCGTCATGTCGGGATCCCAGGAACCACGGGTGCCGAGCGTCACACCGTCGGCCGGCAGGAGCGTTTAGCCAACCGGCACTGGCGCTGCTAGGCTTGACGGGCTGGTCTGGGAGGTCGCGACGCGTGCGCGCCACCGGATCGGGGCCCGTGGAAACGCGGATTCGCCAAGGGCGGCCCCGATCTGGCACACTGGATCGGTTGCCCGGGGGACCGTTCCCCGGCGCAGGAGGGTCCGGCGCTTCGCTGGACCGGCAACGACAACCCAGCCCCACCGGTCCTGGATCGGAGAGCGGACGAGTGTGTGCCTCGCAGGCGACACGCCCGAATGCGGGGGTCGGATGGAACTGAAGCGGTACGAGAGAGGTTAGACGACGCCATGGCGGGACAGAAGATCCGTATCCGGCTCAAGTCCTATGACCACGAGGTCATCGACAGCTCGGCGAGGAAGATCGTCGACACGGTGACGCGCGCTGGTGCAACGGTCGTGGGCCCGGTGCCGCTGCCGACGGAGAAGAACGTGTACTGCGTGATCCGTTCGCCGCACAAGTACAAGGACAGCCGTGAGCACTTCGAGATGCGCACCCACAAGCGGCTGATCGACATCATCGACCCGACGCCCAAGGCTGTCGAC
>RZYE01000184.1 GCA_009930425.1 Actinomycetota bacterium
CTCCAGGTCGGCCGGGGCATCTGCGGGGCCCAGGCTCCGCAACCGCTCCGCGAGGGCGCGTTCCGCCTCGACGTTCCTCGCACACGCGGGGCAGGCGCGTAGGTGAGCCTCGGCCCGCGCGAGCCGGCGACCGGTGAGCCGCCCATCGACGTAGGCGCTCGTCCTGTCGCCCAGATGCCTCACATCCGCCCTCCCGGGTCCCGATGGGCGAGTTGCTCCCGGAGCCGCGCGCGGCCCCGGTGGAGGCGCGATTGCACCGTGCCCACCTTTACCCCCAGTGTGGCGGCCACTTCCGCATAGGACAATCCCTCGATGTCACAGAGCACCACGGCGGCCCGGTTGGCGGGAGGCAGCGAGTCGAGGGCGGCCTGGACGTCCGGGTCGAGGTTGGCGTGCTCGTACTGCCTGTCCGGGGTGTCCTGCCAGCCGGCGGCGAGTTGCATCTCCTCCGGGATTGAATCGACCCGGACCCTGGAGCGCCTCCTGGCCTGGTCGAGGAAGAGGTTCGTCGTGATGCGATGGAGCCAGCCCTCGAAGGTTCCGGGCGAGTAGGTGTGCAGCGAGCGGAAGACCCGCACGAAGGTCTCCTGGGTGAGGTCCTCGGCGTCGGCGTGGTTGCCGGTGAGCCGGTAGGCCAGCCGGTACACCCGTGCCGAGTGCTGCTCCACGACCTGCTCCCAGGTGGGCTCCCGGACGTCGGCAGAGAGGGACGACTCCTCGCGCAGTGCGGTCATGATCCCCTCCCTTCCAGTGTTCGACCAGCCTAGCGATCGGACCTGTGGGCAAGCTGAGAGCGTAGACTCGAATCGGTAACCATCGACGACAGGATTCTTCATGGCCGCCGACAAGGCTCTGTCCTGGTCCTACACCGAGGACTTCACCCCCGAGTCCGAGCCCGCACGCGCGGCGCGGGGCCGGGCCGCCGAGTTCGGCGTCACGGCGGTCTCCCCCGGCACGGGGTCGGTCCTGCGGCTCCTCGCCGCGGCGAGCGGTGCGCACGCGGTGGCCGAGATCGGCACGGGTACCGGGGTGTCGGGCGTCTGGTTGCTGGAGGGAATGGTCGACGACGGCATCCTCACCTCGATCGACGTGGAGGCGGAGTACCAGCGCGCGGCCCGCGAGGCGTTCGTCATGGCAGGGGTGAAGCCGGCCAGGACGAGACTGATCGCAGGCCGGGCGCTCGACGTCCTGCCGCGGCTCGCCGACCGCGCCTACGATCTCGTGTTCGTCGACGGGAACCCGGCGGAGGCACCCGCCATCGTCGAGCAGGCCTGGCGGATGCTGAAGCCCGGCGGCGTGCTCGTGGTGAACGACGCGCTCTCGGGTGGGCGCGTGGCCGACCCGGCCCGCCGTGACGAGCTGACGGTCGCGATCAGGGAACTCGGGAAGCAGGTCCGGTCCCTCGAGGACGCGGTCCCCGCCCTCCTGCCCTCCGGTGAGGGCCTCCTGGTCGCCGTGAGGCGCTAGGCGGAAAGTCCGTCCCGCCCGTCCGACTGGCGCGACAGCCACTCCACGAGGGCGCGAACCCCGAAGCCCGTGCCGGCCTGCGGCCCGAGTTCTGGCGTGGCTGACCCGGCGCGGCCGGGCCCGGCGATGTCGAGGTGAGCCCAGGGGACCTCACCCACGAAGCGTTGCAGGAACAGGGCCGCGATGATCGCGCCCGCCTTGACGTGGTCATTCGTCGCGATGTGGGCGATGTCGGCCACGTCGGACCGCAGTGACTCCCGGTAGTCCTCCACGAGCGGCATCGCCCACAGTTCCTCCCCGTGCACACTGCCGGCGGCGGCAAGGGCCGTTGCGAGGGACTCGTCCGGCGCGAACAGTGCGCCGTGCCCGCGCCCGAGCCCGAGGGTGGCGGCACCGGTGAGGGTGGCGACGTCGACGACGACCCGTGGCTGGTACTCGGCCCGCGCCCATGCGAGGGCGTCGGCGAGTACCATCCGGCCCTCGGCGTCGGTGTTGCGGACCTCGACCGTGGTGCCGTCGTACGTGCGGACGACGTCGCCGGGACGGTAGGCGGCCGCACCGATCGCGTTCTCGGCGAGGGGCAGCACGGCGACGACGTTGACGGGCAACCCCGCGCGGGCCACGGCGAGCACGGTGGCGAGCACGACGGCGGCCCCGGACATGTCCGTCTTCATCGGCACCATGCCCTCCCTCGGCTTGAGGGAGAGTCCGCCGGTGTCGAAGGTGATGCCCTTGCCCACCAGCACGGTGGGGGAACCGGGGGCGCCGTCGTGGCGGACGGTGACGAGGCGGGGCGGGCTGGCAGAGCCGCGCCCGACGGCGAGGACCGCCTCCAGTCCGTGCTCCGCAAGCCATGACTCGTCATGGACCTCCACCGAGAGCCGGCTGTTGCCCTCGGCGGCGACCAGGGCGGCGCACTGCTCGGCGAACCACTGCGGATCCTTGACGCTCGAGGGGGTCGCCGCAAGCGTCCGTGCGAGGAAGGTGCCCCACACGCCGGCGCGCACCCGGCCGAGATCGGTGGGCTCGCCGGAGATGGTGATCGCCGGACAGGGTGCCTTCGCGGCGTCCTCCGGCTCGCCGCGCCGTGGCATGCGGTAGGCGGAGAGCAGGAGCCCCTCCGCGAGCGCAGCCGTTCGTGCCGTGTCGAGGATTCGGCCCGGCGCCACGGCGAGGTGGGGCTTCCCACGTGCGGCGCGTCCAGCCGCGAGTCCCGCATCCCGCAGTTCGGCCGGCCCGCCGTCGCCGATCCCGACGAGAGCGATGGTGCGCGGACGTCCCGCCCAGGGGTCGTGGGCGAGGAACGGAGGCAGGTTGATCGTGTGAGAGGTTCGGGCCGCCCCCACCGACTGGTCCCGGGCGACCTGGGCGAGGTCCAGCCCGTAGTCCCGTGAGATCTCACCGATGTCGTCACCCGTGGCGATGAGCACCGCGAGCACGCCGCCCTCCCGGGCGCAGTGCAGGGGGTCCTCCCGGACGAGGTCCAGCTCCGGGAGTGCCGGGACGCCGAGCATCAGGCCCGGACGGCGTCGAGGGCGTCCCCGAGCGCGTTGGCCTCCTCCTGGTTCAGTTCGACGACGAGGCGCCCGCCCCCCTCGAGCGGGACGCGCATCACGAGCCCACGGCCTTCCCTCGTGACCTCGAGCGGGCCATCTCCGGTGCGTGGCTTCATCGCTGCCATTGCGCTCCCCTTCATTCCGAGCGGACGGTACGCCTGCTGGCGCACGGACTGATCCCATTTTATGCCACCCGGTGCGTCCACGCCGACCCGGGGGCGGGATCAGGGGTGATCAGGAGCCGTTCGCGGCATCCTCCTGCTCGGCCAGCACCTCGCCGAGGACGCGGTTGTGGCCCTCGCGGACCGCCCTGATCGCGTCCTCCGCGGTGTCGACCACCGTGAGCAGGGAGAGGTCCTCGGCGTGGATGTTCCCCTCCCCGGCCATGCTGTCCCGCAGCCAGTCGACCATGCCCCGCCAGTAGTCGCTGCCCACCAGCACCACGGGGAAGGAGCGCACCTTGCGCGTTTGCACCAGCGTCAGGGCCTCGAAAAGCTCGTCGAGTGTCCCGAAGCCTCCCGGCAGGACGATGAAGCCGGTCGAGTACTTCACGAACATGGTCTTGCGGACGAAGAAGTACCGGAAGTTGATGCCGAGGTCCACCCACCGATTCATGCCCTGCTCGTGGGGAAGCTCGATGCCGAGGCCCACGGAGACCCCGCCGGCGTCGCACGCTCCCCGGTTCGCCGCCTCCATGATCCCCGGGCCGCCACCGGTGATGACCGCGAACCCTGCGGCAGCCGCCAGCCGGCCGATCTCCACCCCGAGGCGGTACGCCTCCGTGCCCTTCGGCGTCCGGGCGGACCCGAAGACGGACACGGCCGGACCGAGCTCGGCCAGCGCGCCGAAGCCCTCGACGAACTCCGCCTGGATGCGCATGACCCGCCACGGATCGGTGTGGAGCCAGTCCGTGTCCACCTGGGGCTGGAGCAGCCGGGTGTCGGTGGTCTCCTCGGGGATCAGCCCGCCACGGAGCTGGACGGGTCCCTTGCGGTAGGTCTCTCTCTTGGCCATTGTCACCTCTCGAGCCAGGCCCGCAGCGCGGCGGCGCAGGCGCGGATGTCGGACACGGGGCAGCGTTCGT
>RZYE01000185.1 GCA_009930425.1 Actinomycetota bacterium
GATCCCGATCGCCGACCTCCCCCTGTACTCCCCGGACTTCGACTCCGACTACCCGCCGGTCGCCCGCGCGCTGAAGGAGGCCATCGCGGGGGTGCAGGCGCTGCTGTTCGTCACCCCGGAGTACAACCGGTCCATCCCCGGGGCCCTGAAGAACGCGATCGACTGGGCCTCCCGCCCGTGGGGCCAGAACTCGTTCGACCACGTCCCGGCAGCGGTCATCGGCGCGACCCCGGGCCAGCTCGGCACGGCCCTCGCCCAGCAGAGCCTCCGCGGCGTCCTGAGCTACTGCAACGCCCGGCAGATGACCTCCCCGGAGGCGTACATCAAGTTCAGCAGGGACGTCTTCACCGAGGAGGGCGAGGTCCGCGACGAGTCCACCCGCGAGTTCCTCACCCTGTTCATGACCGAGTTCCGGGACCACATCGCCCGCGTACTGACCGTCCTGCCGCGCTGAGACGCGCCCGTCCGCAGATCGTTGGAATCGCAACGTTCTGCGGACCGCTGGGACACCGCGGTTGCAGCAGTTGCAGCCGGACACGTGCGCCTGAGGGCGTTTCGGGCGTAGCTTGCAGACATCTGGACAACCGTCCAGTCGCGTCATCCAGACGCACACAGGGCCGTGCAAGGGCGCCGGTCCACGGCGAACCTGCACGCCGAATCGAAAGGCAGGAACACAGTGAACACTCTCGAGGAACTCGACCTCCACAGCAGCGGCTACCGGCCGTCATTGCGCACGGGCGTCACCCTGGCGCTCGTCCTCCTCGCCACCTCGGCGCTGATCGCGCTCGGGCACTCCCAGGGAACCCTCGACACCGCCGACACGCTCGGCTGGGTGACCTTCGGCGGCGGCGTCATGCTCCCGATCGTGGGGGTGGAGCGAAGTAGCTAGCTGCAGTTGGCCTGATCGACTGCAACAAGACCCGACACCGAGGGCGGTGACCGGGGACTGCGAAGAGGCAGCGACGTCGTCGAGGAAGACGGCGTTTTTTTGTTGCCCTGACGCGGGTCACGGCACCAGCATCACCTTGATGGCCCGCCGCTCGTCCATCGCGGCGTAGGCCTCGGCCACGTCTGCGAGCGGCAGCACGAGGTCGAACACCCGCCCGGGGTGGATCCGGCCCGCCACCACGTCCTCCAGCAGGTCCGGGATGTACGCTCGCACCGGCGCCACCCCGCCCGTGACCCGCACGTTCGTGCCGAACAGGGATCGCACCGGGATCGTCGAACCGCCGGCCGGTACGCCCACGAAGCCGACGGCGCCCCCGGGCCGCGTCGACGCGATCGCCTGGTCCATCGCCTGCTGCGTCCCCACGCACTCCAGCACGACGTCCGCCCCCACGCCACTGGTGCGTTCGCGGACGGCGGCGACGGCGTCGTCGCCCCTCAGGGCGAGCACCTCGTCCGCCCCGAACTCGCGCGCCACGGCCTGGCGCGGGGCGTGGGTGGAGAGCGCGATGACGTGGCGCGCGCCCAGCCGCTTGGCGGCGAGGACGGCGGAGAGGCCGACGGCGCCGTCGCCGACCACCGCCACGGTCGTGTCCGGGCCGACGCCGGCGCTGACGGCAGCGTGGTGGCCGGTGCCGAAGACGTCGGAGAGGGTGAGGAGGTCCTTGAGTTGGTCCTCGGACTCCGGGGCGGGGGCCGTCACGAGGGTCGCGTCCGCGAAGGGGACGCGGACGAACTCGCCCTGGGCGCCGTCGTTCATCGTGCCGTCCGCGTTCGCGCCGCCCCACCAGACGACGTTCTCGCAGGAGGTGAAGATGCCGTTGCGGCAGTTCACGCACGTGCCGCACGAGCCGGCGAACGGCGCGATGACGAAGTCGCCGGGGGTGAGACCGGTGACGGCGTCGCCCACCTCCGTGACCGTGCCGACGAACTCGTGGCCCATGTGCTTCCCGACCGGCACGCCGTTCACCCCGCGGTACGGCCACAGGTCGGAGCCGCACACGCACGCGGCGGCCACCTTCACGATGGCGTCCGTGGGGTGGACGAGGACTGGGTCCGGCACCTCCTCGGCGCGGAAGTCCTTCAGGCCGTGGACGACGGTCGCGAGCATGGTTCTCCTCGTGGTTGGGATGCTGGGGCCATTGTCTCGCGGCGCGGGGGTCCGGTGCGTGCGGCGCGGCTCACGTCCCGAGGTGGTGTTCAGAATGGAGCGTTGTTCATTTCAAATGAACGGCGTAGGATTCTGAACATGCATGCACGGGACGAGACAGCACCCGCGGAGGTCGCGGAGGTCGCAGAGGTGCTGCGGCGTGCGGGGTTGCAGGTCCGGGCATCGGGCGGCGACCTCGAGGTCCTGCTCGACGGCTGTCCCCCCCACTCCTTCCGTCCCGTGGTCCTGAGCCGGGAGGTCACCGCACCGATGGCGGCCCAGCTTGAGGCGAGCGCGGGCGACGTCGTGGTGGCGCCCTTCGTCAACGATCTCGCCGCCGACGTGCTGCGGGCCCGCGGGATCGACTTCGCGGACTGCGCGGGAAACGTCCACCTCCGGCGCCCCGGCTTCCTCATCGACGTCCGGGGCCGACGCCGTCCCGAGCGCGCCGTCCCGGTCCACCCCCGCGACGAACCCCCACTGGTGGAGGCGCCCGCGTCATCGCTCAAGGTCGCGTTCGCCCTCGTGTGCCGCCCCGAGCTGGCAGCGGCCCCGATGCGGGAGATCGCGACGGCTGCTGGGACCTCGTTGGGAAGCCTGCCCCGGGCGATGGAGTCGCTGGAAGCCGGGGGCTTCCTTCTCCGCGGGGACCGGGCAAACCGGAAGCTGATCCGGCGGGAGGACCTCGCCACGCTGTGGGTGGAGGTGTTCGCGACCCGGCTGCGACCCCGGCTGCGGGGGACGTTCTTCACCCCCAGCTCTCCCCGGTGGTGGGAGGGCGTGCCCGCCGAGGAGGGCCTGGCGTTCAGCGGAGAAGTGGGGGCGTGGCTGCTGGACGGCTACCTGCGGCCGTCGGGAGCCCTCGCCTACGTGACGGGTGACCCGCGCCTGGCGGCAGCGCGACACCGGCTCCGGCCGGACCCGGCTGCCGGAACCGTGGAGCTCCGGGAACGGTTCTGGCACTTCGCATGGGAACCGGGCCCACCGGTCGCCCCGGCCCTGCTGGTGTACGCGGACCTGATCGCCACGGCGGAGCCCCGCGTCGTCGAGGCCGCCCACCACCTGCGGGAGGAGAACGATGAGCTGCGACGTCTCCTCCTCCCCTGACCTCGACCTCCAGGGGCGCGTCCTCACGCAGCTCTCAGCCGCCACGGCGGAGCGGGGAGTCAGCCTCTTGGTGATCGGGGCTGCCGCCCGGGACATCATGATGACGTGCCTCGGGCTCGAACTCGGGCGGGCAACCCGTGACCTCGACGTCGCGGTCGCGGTGACGTCCATGGCACAGTTCGAGGACCTCCTCAGCGTCTTCCCGCGCGCGGTGGGGCGGGGTTCCCACTCGATCGTGGTCGAGGGAATCGAGGTGGACGTGGTTCCCTTCGGGGGCGTGGAGTCGATGGCCCGGCGGATCGCGTTCCCGGACGGCTTCGAGCTGGATGTCCTCGGAGTGGCCGAGGCGCTCGGGGCGGCGGTCCGGGTGACCCTGCCACACGGTGTCACCGTCCGTGTCCCCACGTTCGCCGCCCAGGCCGTCCTCAAGCTGTTCGCGTGGCGCGATCGGAGGTATGTGACGCGCAAGGACGCCATCGACCTGCGCGCGATCCTCGGCGCCGGATGGCGCGCCAGCCAGCTCGACCGGCTCTACACGAACGAATGGGAGACGGTCGAGCGGTGGGGTGGCGACGTCGTCGCGGCCAGCGCCGCCGTCCTCGGACGTGAGGGGGCCGCCCTCCTCGGGCCGGCGGGCTGGGCCGAGGTGCTCGGGATCCTGCGGGACCCCCACCTCGTGGAGAGCCTCGCCGGAACCGCGGGGAGCATGGCGGGGGAGTTCCTGCTCCAGCTCGAGGCGTATCGCGAAGGATTCGGCGAGGTCAGCTCCTGAGCTGTCCCCAGCGGTCCGCCACCTGCGTCGCGCCCGTGGTTGACTGGCCACATGAGGATGTTCGTCGCCCTCACCCCGCCCATCGAGGCGCTGGAGCACCTCGCCGAGTTCTGGGAACCGCGCACCCAGG
>RZYE01000186.1 GCA_009930425.1 Actinomycetota bacterium
CACCGCAGGTCACGGGCCCGTCTCATGGCGGAGGATGGGGGATTCGAACCCCCGAGGGCTTGCACCCAACACGCTTTCCAATTGCGTGTTCCGGTGTTCACGGGGGTCGACCAACGTCTATCTATGCAGGTCAAAACCGGTGGCCGACAACGACCGACGGCGATCGACGCCGACGAACAAGAGGGAACTGCAACCGAAACTGCAACCGGTCCGGAGCCGAGCGGCTGCTGGCGCCCGCGGGGGACGCGACGTGGAGGAGTACGCGGCGAAAGAGGCCTCGTGGCGCTGAACTGATCGGCCGCGGGATATGCAACGTCCTGGCTGGCTCCTTCTGGCTCAACGCATACGAGCGAGATCCCGTCGGATGTAGCGCAGGTGCGCCCACTCCTCCTCCAGGATCACGCGAATGCAGTCACCGACGCTGGGACGCCAGTCACCGCCGCCCCACGGGTCCTCGCGTTCCTCCGCGAGCAGCTCCGCCGTGGCCGTGGCCAGGAAGTCGGTCACCAGCCGCTGTCGCTCGGCACGCACCGCGAGGATCTCCTCGTAGACCGGCGGGTCCACGCGGAAGATCGACATGTCGAAGCCCATCTCCTCAGCACCGGTGAAGATCTGGCCGATCTCGTGGAACGGCTGCTGCATCCGCAGGATCCCGCCGCGGAGCCAGGCGTCGGTCGCCAGGATGAGGTGCCGCAGGGTCTGGGCCAAGGACCACTCGTCCTGGACGTGGGCGTCCACCAGGTCTGGCGGCGTGCCCGCCACCGTCGTCTGCCATGCGCACTGCACAGCGACCCAACCCTCGCGCAGGCCTTCGGGCGTCTGCGCCTTCTGCAGCTCGCGGCCCGGGAACTGCCGGTTGAGCTCGGCATCCACGAGCGGCACCACGTCGACCCCGTTGACGAAGAGGCTGCCGAAGAACAGGTCGTGGCTGTCGATGTCGAGTCCGTCCACATCGACGCTGCGCATCGTCACACCGCTGACATCGGAGAATCGCAGGGTGGCGCCCTTGAAGCTCGCCTTGATGAAGGTCGCGCCTTCGAACTCCTTGGTGCCGGAATAGGTCGTCATCGCTCTATCATCACCGCTGGCTGGTCGATCCACCTGGTGGGTCGGCCGCCGCCACGCAGACTATGCCCGACCTAGGCTTGACCCACGTCGTCGACGGTGGCGGGCTGAGCGAGCTCGTGGAGGCGGGAGCCCCGGTCAGGCCCCTGACTTGGCCCGGCACGGCTTGCGATCCTGTCGGTCAGGACTGTCCCCGACACCACCTCGAACTCCTGTTCTTGTGCGCCCCGCCCAACCTGTTCCGCAGCGAGTCCGACGTCCTCTCGCGGCGGGACATCGGCACCAACGACGGTCGCAGACAGGTCAACGGGCTTTGCGCCCGATACGACCTGAACCGACGTGAGGCAGCGTCGGGTAGGCGAGCGCACATCGGCAGAATCGAGCACTTGGTCGTGGGCTGCATCCTCGACGAGGGTACTTGCGCCACCGACGTCAGGTGCCGGAGGCCATGTAGGCGGCGAGGATGTAGGTGGGGTGGCGGTCGAGGTTCTTGCGGTGGGGCACGGCGGTACCCGCACCGGGCTGACCATCCACGCCGAACTCGACAAGGCCGCCTACCTTACCGGCGTGAAGATCCCCGACCACCAGATGACGGCCCTCGAAGCCGACGGCATCCTCACCCGCCACGACTGGCGCGGAGAGTGGAACTACACCCTCAACCCCACCCCGCACGACACACCCGACACAAGCTAGCTCAATTCCTCACGGGCCCTAAGACGACAAGATCGCTCGACCGGCGCGCGGCCACGGAATCGACATCTTCTCAACCCCTTGAAGGCACCGGCTTGTCATCACCCTGACGGGGGGC
This sequence comes from Actinomycetota bacterium, assembly GCA_009930425.1. Taxonomy (GTDB): domain Bacteria; phylum Actinomycetota; class Actinomycetes; order Actinomycetales; family Actinomycetaceae; genus UBA1383. The sequence continues at coordinate 1,874 of RZYE01000186.1, forward strand.
AGTCAACTCTCCAGTCTTGACTTGTGGGCGCAGATGGCTCCGGGATCCCGGTGGTAGTCGTGCGGCGGCCGTTGCAGTCTGCCTCGCCGAAACCTCCCCCGAAGGCCGACGCCGCTGGGACAATGGGTCTCATGACATCGCCGTTCGAAGGCCGGACGTTTGGCGTCCTCCTGCACCCCTCAAGCCTCTTCGGGCGTGACGACATCGGCACCCTGGGCGAGGAGGCCCTGCGGTTCGTCGACTGGCTCTCCCTGACCGGTGCGGGCATCTGGCAGATCCTCCCGCTCACGCTCAACGGGCAGCACGACTCGCCCTACTTCAGCTACTCGACATTCGCGGGCAACCCCTGGCTGGTCGACCTCCCGCACCTGTCGGCGCATGGGCTCCTGCCTGACCCGAAGCTGCACGACCACGTCGTCGTCGACGCCGTGCCGTTCTCCGAGCTGCCCACGACGAAGCTCCCGCAGCTCCTGTTCGCGGCCGAGACGTTCCTGTCTAGCCCGGCCCACCCCTGGCGCGAACAGTTCACGCGCTTCCGCGCGCAGCAGGCCTGGCTTGCGGACACCGCGCACTTCTTCGCCCTGAAGGGGGAGCACGACGAGACCCCGTGGTGGCAGTGGCCCGTCCCGCTGCGCTCCCGTGAGGTGGACGCGATCCGCGAGTCCCGCGAGGCGTTGGCGCACCGCATCGCGGTGTGGGAGGTGGTGCTCTTCTTCGTGGACCTTCAGTGGGCCCGGATCAAGGGCTTCGCCAACGACAGGGGCCTGAAGGTGCTCGGCGATCTGCCCATCTACGTCAACCACGACTCCGCGGACGTCTGGCTGAACCAGGCGCAGTTCCATCTTGACCAGGCCGGCCACCTCACCGCCCAGTCGGGTGTGCCGCCGGACTACTTCAGCGAGACCGGCCAGCTGTGGGGCAACCCCTTGTACCGGTGGGACCTCATGGCGCAGGACGGCTTCACCTGGTGGGTGGAGCGCCTGCGCCGGTGGGTCGAGCTCTCCGACATCGTGCGCATAGACCACTTCCGCGCCCTGTCCGCCTACTGGGAGGTGCCCGCCGACGCCGAGGACGCCCGCGGCGGTCGCTGGGTGCCCGGCCCCGGCCAAGGGTTCTTCGACGTCCTGAAGCGGGAGTTCCCCGGCCTACCGTTCGTCGCGGAGGACCTCGGCACCCTCGACGAGGGCGTCTACGCGCTCCGCGACGACAACGGTCTGTTCGGCATGCGGATCCTGCAGTTCGGGTTCGACGGGACGCCGGACAACCCGCACCAGCCGCACACCTTCCCGCGCGAGTGCATCGCCTACACCGGCACTCACGACAACCAGACCGCCGCCGGATGGTGGGCTGAGCTCGACGAGGACATGCGCCGCCAGGTCGCCGCGTACTACCAGTTCGAGCCGTCGGCCGACGAGGGCCGCGCGGTCTGGTCGCTCATCGAGGCCGTCATGGGCTCGCGGGCGGACGTCGCCGTCCTCCCGATTCAGGACCTCCTCGTCCTCGATGACCGCGCCCGGATGAACGACCCCTCGGTGTTCGTCGGCAACTGGTCGTGGCGCATGCCGGAGAACGGGCTCAGCAACGAGCTCGCGCAGTCCATCCGGGCCCTCGCCGAGAAGTACGACCGCCGGATGCGTGGGTAGCCGGTCGGGTGTCGTGCGCTGTGCCGTGCGCTCTTGCCTGCGCCGCGGATGGGTCGAGGGCGTCTTGATTCAGAGGCATGTGCAGCGCGTGGTTCAGGCGCCGGTTCCCGGCACGTGAGAGCCGGTGGCGTCTGGTGTGTCTCGCCTCTCGTGGAGTCGGATCCCTGGAGTCTGGCGTCGCCTCCAGCTGGACTCCGACCGCGGCGCGAAGACCCGGAGGATGCGCGCGAACAAGTCATCGACGACGTCTCTCGCGCCTGGGTTGGGCCGGCTGCAGCGTCGAGATCGTTGAGACGTAGCCGTAACCCGCGAGCGCTCATCGGTGCGGATGCCGCCAGCGCCCGGTTCGACGGCGCGGACGAACCGCGAGGGTCCCTACTGTCGTCGTGGGCCGCAAACGTGTGACAACACACGCCTTCTGCAACTGCAACCGCAACTGCAACCGGTTGTTGCAGGCTGCCACCCAGCCACGACAGCCGAAGGGCCCGTCTCCTGCATCACTGCAGGTCACGGGCCCGATCTGATGGCGGAGGATGGGGGATTCGAACCCCCGAGGGCTTGCACCCAACACGCTTTCCAA
>RZYE01000187.1 GCA_009930425.1 Actinomycetota bacterium
GCGCACGCCGTCGCCGTCCCGGGGACGGACTGGGAGGGCGTGGCGCGGGCGTTCGTGGAGGGGCTCGGGCTGGCGTGGAACCCGCTGACCACGCAGATCGAGTCGCACGACTGGCAGGCGGAGCTGTACGCGGACGTCGCGCGCTTCAACCGGGTGCTGCACAACCTCGCCACCGACGTGTGGACGTACATCTCGCTCGGCTACTTCCGGCAGAACCTGGCGGCGCAGGGGTCCACGGGATCGTCCACCATGCCCCACAAGGTGAACCCGATCCGGTTCGAGAACGCCGAGGCGAACCTCGAGGTCTCGTGCGCGCTGCTCGACTCGCTCGGCGCCACGCTGGTCACCTCCCGGCTCCAGCGCGACCTCACCGACTCCACCACCCAGCGCAACATCGGGGTGGCGTTCGGGCACTCGCTGCTCGCGATCGACAACGTGGTGCGTGGGCTCGCCGGCCTGGACGTGGACGCGGACGCCATGGCCCGGGACCTGGACGCCAACTGGGAGGTGCTGGGCGAGGCCGTGCAGTCCGCGATGCGCGCCGCCGGGATCGCCGGGGCCGCTGGGATGGAGGACCCGTACGAGCGGCTCAAGGAGCTCACGCGCGGCCGGCGGGTGGACGGGCCGGCGATGCGGGAGTTCGTGGCGGGCCTGGGGCTGCCCGACGACGTCGCGGCCCGGCTGCTGGCGCTGACGCCGGCGTCGTACACCGGCCTCGCCGCGCACCTGGTGCGCCACCTGGACGACTGAGCAGCTCTCAGCGGAGGAAGCGCTCCGGGGTGATCACACCCTCGGCGAGCAGGCGGTCGAGGAGCGCGGGCACGTCTCGCACGACGGCATCCCACACGATGCCCTTGTCGACGAACAGGTAGTCGTGTGCCAGACGGTTGCGCATCCCACGGATGGACCCTGAACCCTCCGGAAGCGCTGAGTCCAGGATGGGTGTGGGTGTTCGCCGCTCCAGCGCCTCGGCCAGGTTGATGATCACGGCCTGCGCGGCGAGGTAGAGGGTCTCGTCCTCGGTGTCCATGAATGCTTCGCGGCCGCGTGCCGTGATCGTCCCCGCCCAGCGTCGGAGCCGGCCGAGTTCCGCACGAAGGTTGTCGGCGTCGCGGCGCGCACGCCCGGCCCTTTCCGCGTCTCCGGCGGAAGCCCGCGGCCGCCGGGTGAAACGCCCAGCATCCCCCGGGCCACCGGGGGCGACGTGCCCCGTCACAACGGCACCGACTCGCGGTCGATCCCCGCAGCGCGCGCCTCGGCGTCGGTCAGGACATCGACGGGGAAACCCAGGATGCGCTCCGCTTGCGCCGCGAAGGCCAGGAGGGCGAACAGCCCCGTCCCCGGTTCAGGCGTGACCACCAGGTCGACGTCGGAGTTCTCGTCGTCACTGCCCGTCACCACCGAGCCGAACACGTGTACGTCATCGAGGTGGCGGGAGTGCGCTGCCGCGATGACCGCGCCCGAGTAGCGCTCCAGCGGGACGGAGGGCCGCAGCGCCGCCGCACGGAGCAATCGCTCGAGCAGTGCGGCCGACGGTGCGCGCCGGCCGGACTCGATCGCCGAGACGACGGACTGGGCAGTGCCCGCTCGCTGCGCGAGCTCCGCCTGCGTCATCCCGGCGTCCTCCCGCGCCGTGCGGAGCAGTCCCGGGGCATCATCGAGCGGATATTCGATCACTCGACGAGCTTATCGCATGATGCGATAGATTGGCCGAGACAGCCGTTGCCAGCTCACACCAGGTCAGGCAAAGGAGCAGCCGATGCAGACAGCACACCTCACCATCGATCCCGCGTTCCGGGTGGGCCCGGTGCGGCGCCACACCTTCGGCTCGTTCGTCGAGCACCTGGGACGGTGCGTGTACACCGGGATCCACGACCCCGGCCATCCGACCGCCGACGCGGACGGGTTCCGCCGCGACGTGATCGAACTGGTGCGCGAGCTCGGGGTCTCGACGGTGCGCTACCCGGGCGGCAACTTCGTCTCCGGGTACCGGTGGGAGGACGGGATCGGGCCGGTGGACCAGCGCCCCCGGCGACTCGACCTCGCTTGGCACTGCACCGAGCCCAACACGGTGGGCGTGGACGAGTTCCTGCGCTGGTGCGCCGCGGCCGGGGTGGAGCCGATGATGGCGCTCAACCTCGGCACGCGGGGCGTCCAGGAGTCCGTGGACCTGCTCGAGTACGTGAACGTGCCCGGCGGCACCCACTTCTCGGACCTCCGCCGGGCGAACGGCGCCGCGGAGCCCCACCGGGTGAGGTTCTGGTGCCTCGGCAACGAGATGGACGGGCCTTGGCAACTCGGCCACAAGACCGCCCGCGAATATGGCCGGCTCGCCGCCGAGACCGCCCGGGCGATGCGGATGGTCGATCCGGACCTGACCCTCGTGGCGTGCGGCTCCTCGGGGGCGAACATGCCCACGTTCGGCGAGTGGGAGAGGGTGGTGCTGACCGAGGCCTACGACGAGGTGGACCTCATCTCCGCCCACGCCTACTACTGGGAGGAGGACGGCGACCTCGCCTCCTTCCTCGCCTCCGCCGTGGACATGGACCGCTTCATCGCCGGCGTGACGGCCACCGCGGACGCGGTCCGCGCCGCGCGGAAGGCCACCAAGCGGATCAACATCTCCTTCGACGAGTGGAACGTCTGGTACATCCACCGCGCCGAGTCCAAGCCGCCCAGCGGGGATGACTGGCCGGTGGCACCCGTGCTGCTCGAGGACCGCTACACCGTGGCCGACGCCGTGGTGGTGGGCAGCCTGCTCATCTCGCTGCTGCGCAACACGGACCGGGTGCACGCCGCCTCGCTCGCGCAGCTCGTCAACGTGATCGCCCCGATCATGACCGAGCCCGGCGGCCGGGTGTGGAAGCAGACGACCTTCCACCCGTTCGCCCAGGCGTCATCGCTGGCAGCGGGGGACGTCCTGCAGGTGGCGATCGACTCCCCCACCCACGAGACCGCGAAGTTCGGGGAGGTGACCGATGTCGACGCCGTGGCCACCCACGACGACGCGTCCGGCGAGACCGTGGTGTTCCTGGTGAACCGCTCGGCGGCCGAGGAGGTCACGGTGGAGGTGGACGTCCGTTCGCTCGGCACGGTGCGGCTGCTCGCGGCCACGACCTTGCACTCCACGGACCACAGGTGGACGGCCACGGCCGACGACGACTCCTCGGTCAGCCCCCGGTCGAACGTCACCGCACGTGTCGACGGCGGCCGCGTCACCGCAGTCGTGCCGCCGATCTCGTGGTCGGTGCTGCGCCTCGGTCGCTGACGGCTGGTGACATATTGCTGTCAGGGCAATATGCTGGTATGCGTGCGAACCACCATTCGGCTCCCGGACAGCCTCTATGACGACGTCCGCCTCGCGGCGCTCCAACAGCACCGCACCGTGACCTCCTTCATCGAGGAGGCCCTGCGGGCGGCGCTGCGCGAGCGTGCTTCCTCCAAGGGACGGGTCGACTTCCAGATCGATCCGATTCCCGGCAGGGGCCTGCAGCCGGGCGTGGACCTGGATGACTCCTCCGCCCTGCTGGACCTCATGGACGATGATGCTCGCCCTTGACGTGAACGTCCTCGTGGCGGCATTCCATGCGGGAGCCCCCGACCACGAGCGCATGCGCGCCTGGGTGGAGGCCGCGGTGAACGGGGGTGAGGCCGTCGGGGTCAGCGAAGCGGTGGCCGCCGGAGTGGTGCGGGTGCTCACCCACCCTCGGGTGTTCGATCCCCCGGCCCGCCTCGAGGATGCCCTCGCACGGGTGGAGGCGCTCCTGTCCCACCCGAACGTCGCCGTCCTGACCCCGGCGCCCGGCCACTGGGCCGTCCTCGCCGAACTGTGCCGCCAGGCAGACGCGCGCGGAAACCTCGTCACGGACGCCGCACACGCCGCGACTGCGATCCAGCACAACGCCACCTTCGTGACCCGCGACCGGGACTTCGCGCGCTTCCCCGGCCTCCGCTGGCGCGCGCCCTAGAGCGCCCGGGCGCGAAGCAGGACGAGCTGATCCACCCCGAGCAGCGGTGACTGGATGCCGACCTCGGCGAGCGCCCGCCCGGTGAGCCGGACGCCGTCGGCGCCCCAGGG
>RZYE01000025.1 GCA_009930425.1 Actinomycetota bacterium
GTCTCAGTCCTGGTAGGCCGCCTCGGCCAACTGGCGCAGTGCGTCCACCTCGGCTGCCGGGTCCGGCGAGCGGAAGATCGCGGTCCCGGCCACGAAGTTGTTCGCGCCCGCCGCGGCTGCCCTCTCGATGGTGCTGCGCGAGATGCCGCCGTCCACCTGGACGTCGATGTCGAGCCCGGCAGCCGTGATGGCGTCCCGGGTACGCCGGACCTTGGGCAGCATCGCCTCGATGAACGACTGGCCACCGAAGCCCGGCTCCACGGTCATCACGAGGATGAGGTCGAACTCGGGAAGGAGGTCAAGGAAGGGGGTGACGTCCGTGGCCGGGCGGAGAGCGATCCCCGCGCGGGACCCGAGCTTCCGCAGTTCCCGCGCGAGCCGGATGGGTGCGACGGCGGCCTCGGCGTGGAAGGTCACGTTGACGCATCCGGCCTCCGCGAAGGCGGGGGCCCACCGGTCCGGGTCCTCGATCATGAGGTGCGTGTCGGCGGGGAGGATTCCCTGCTTGATGACGGCCTCCGCCACGGGCAAGCCGATCGAGAGGTTCGGCACGAAGTGGTTGTCCATGACGTCCACGTGGGCGACGTCGGCGCCCGCGATCTTCGTCAGTTCCCCCCGGAGATTGCCGAAGTCGGAGTTCAGGATTGAAGGCGAGATCACGATTCCCATCTCCCGGATCCTAGCCCTCCCGGCGAAGGACGGCACCGAACATCGCGTCCGTGCCGTGCACGTGCGGCCACAACTGGACCGCTCCGGGTACCGGCCAGTCCGGTCCCGGCTCGACGGTGAGCCCGTGGGCCGCGAGGACGGGGCCAGCGTCGAGCAGGGTGAGGCCGTGGCGCCGCTGGGCGTCCACCACCTGCGTCACGGTCTCGGCGGGGTGCGGGGAGCAGGTCACGTAGATGAGGATGCCGCCCGGCCGCAGCGCCGCCACCGCGGAGTCGATGAGGTCGCGCTGGAGCCGGGTGAGGTCGGTGAGATCCGCCGTCGTCCGCCGCCAGCGGGACTCCGGGCGGCGCCGGAGCGAACCGAGCCCGGTGCACGGTGCGTCGAGGAGGATCCGGTCAAAGTACCCGGGGTTGTCCTCGCCGATGTGGCGGCCGTCCCCCACGACGACGTCGACCACGTCGGCGTTCGGACGCACCGCCCGGCGGACGAGGCCGGCGCGATGGTCGACGACCTCGTTCGCGATCAGGTGCACGCCCCGTGGCCGGGCGAGGGCGGCGAGCAGGGCCGCCTTGCCACCCGGGCCCGCACACATGTCGAGCCACATCTCGTCGGGACCCTCCAGTGGGATGTCGGCGGCCATCGCGGCCATGAGCTGTGAGCCCTCGTCCTGGACGCCGACCCGCCCGCTCACCACCCCTCGCAGCTCGCCCGGCGCGCCCCCGGGAATGCGGAGTCCCCACGGCGAGAACACGGTGGGCTCCGCCCCCGGGATCTCGCGGACCAGTTCGTCCCGGTCGGCGAGGCCGGGCCGTGCCACGAGGGTGACGGCTGCGGGGGTGTTGTCCGCCTGCAACAATTCCCGCAGCTCGCCCGACCGGCCTTCCAGGGCGAGGGCCTGCCGGAAGGCGCTGACGATCCAGCGGGGATGCGACTCCCAGGTGGCGAGGCCATCCGGGAGCGCGAGGATCTCCTCCTCCCACTCGGCCAGACCGCGGTCGGCGATCCTCCGGAGCACGGCGTTCGCCATCGCCACGGGAGCCGGGCCTGCCACCACCTTCACGAGATTGACGGTCTCGTAGACCGCTGCCCGCGTGGGCACGCGCATGGCGTGGATCTGGTGGGCGCCCATCCGCAGCGCGATCCGCATCGCCGGCTGCAGGCGTTCCACGCCGCGTCCCTGGATGGTCGCCTCGATCATGGCGTCGTACCGGCCCTGGAGGCGCAGCGTGCCGTACACCAACTCCGTGGCGAAGGCCGCGTCCCTGGCCGCGAGGCCCGCCTCCCGCAGGGCGTGCGGGAGCACCAGGTTGGCGTACGCGTCATCCGTCTCGACGGCGGAGAGCACCTTGTGCGCGAGGAGGCGGACCGGATCGGCGGCCGGGGTGCGCTGGGGCCGGCTCACGGCGCGTCCTCGAAGCGCACCGGCCCGCGGAGGCCCCGGGCCCACGCCCGCGCGTCCATCCACGCCTTTCCCGCCGGGGCGAGCGTGGTGAGGCGCACGGAGCCGGTGCCGGTGCCCACGTGCACGTCGCCGTGGACGGCGACCTCCCCCGCTGCCAGCGGCGTGCCTTCGGGCTCGACCGGGCCCACCTTCACCCGCTGGCCCGTCGAGAGCATGCTCCACGCACCGGGATGGAAGGCCCGTGCCTGGCGGTCGACGGCGTCCGCTCCGGCGGCCCACCGGAGGCGCGCCTCGGCGGTGGTGAGGCGTGGGGCGAGGGTGACGCCGTCGTCGTCCTGGGGGACGGGGGTCGCGGTACCGTCCTCGAGCGCGTCGAAGGCCGCGACCAGGAGGTCCGCACCGGCGTGGGCGAGGTCGTCGAGGACGTCCTGGGCGGTCTCCCGGGGTCCGATCGGCCGCCGGAGGGAGGCGAGGACCGGTCCGGTGTCGAGGCCCTCCTCCAGGAGGAAGGCACAGGCGCCGGTCACGGTGTCGCCCGCGAGGATCGCCCGTTGGACCGGAGCCGCCCCGCGCCACCGCGGCAGGAGGGAGAAGTGGAGGTTGACCCACGGGTGCAGCGCGAGGAGTGCGGGCGGGACGAGCAGGCCGTAGGCGACGACCGCGGCGGCGTCGGCCCCCAGGTCCGCGACCTGCTCCTGCGCCTCAGCGTCACGCAGGGACCGGGGCGTGAGCACGGGCAGGCCCGCGTCCTTCGCGAACCTGGAGACCGGTGACTCCTCGAGCTGCCGGCCCCTCCCCCGCGGCGCGTCGGCTCGGGTGAGCACGGCGGCCACCTCGTGCCGTGAGGCCAGCAGGGCCTCCAGGGAGGGGACAGCGGCGTCCGGGGTTCCGGCAAAGATCAGTCGCACAGCAGCCCATCCTACGGGCCGGGCAGGAGCCCGAGGCGGACGAACTCGGCGGCGAGCTGTGCCGCGTCGCGGAAGCGGACGGCACGGAAGCCCAGGTCGAGGGCGGCCTGCACGTTGGGTGCGCTGTCGTCGACGAAGAGCGTGTCCGCGGGCTCGAGGCCGAAGCGGTCCACGAGGATCCGGTAGATGGCGGGGTCCGGTTTCGCCACGCCCTCCCGCCCCGAGGCGACCACGCCGGCGAGGACCGGCAGCACGGCGATGTGCCGCTCGGCGTGGTGGAAGTCCTCGGCCGGCCAGTTGGTGAGGCCGTACTGGGGCACGCCACGCTCGTCGAGGGCGCGCACGAGCTCGGCCGTCCCCGGGACCGCTCCGGCGAGGGAGGCGCCCATGTTCCGGGCGTAGTGGGCGTACACCTGCGCGAGCCACGGGTCGAGCAGCTCCAGTTCGGCAACGCCGTCGGCGCGGGTCAGCCCCGCGTCGCACCGCCGGTTGAGCTCGTCGAAGCCAGAGCGCCGGCGGAAGTCCTCCCACTGCGCCTGCGTGAGGATGTCCCGCACCGCGAGGTACGGGTCCCAGCGGATGAGGACGTTCCCGAAGTCCCAGACGACGGCGGTGACGTCAGAGGTCGGACGGGTCGACCCGGACACGGACCACCTCCTCCTTGCGGCCACTCCGCTCGACCTGGAGCGCCCGGACCCTGGCGAGCAGGTCGCGGCCGTGCTGCCGGGGCACGCGGGCGAGCAGTCGGCCCTCCACGGGTCCGAGCAACTCGAGCCGGGGCAGGTCGGCCCGCTCGAGGTCGGCTGCGACCTGGCCCAGCGCAGCGGCGCTCGCCGTGAACCGGACGAGGCGCCACGCCGGCGGGAAGCGGAGGTCCGCACGCTCCTCCAGCTCGCGTTGCGCGAAGCCGGCCGGGTCCCACCTCACGCACGCCTGCGAGACCGCCGGGTCAGGATTGCCGAGGATCATCGCGCGGCCGCCGGAGGCCGCGGGCCGGACGAGCGCGAGGGCCGTGAGCCAACGGTCGAGGGCCACGACTCCGGTGTCGAGTTCCGGACGCGCGGTCGCCACGGCGGCGTCGAGGATGAGCGCAGCGGCATATCCGCCATCGGCGAGCGGCTCACTGCCGGGTGTCGCGATCACGAGCGCGGGGTGGTCCTCCACGGTTGCCGTGATCCCGACCCGCGCATTGGACAGCACCACGCGTACGCCCGGGAAGGCGCGGGCGATCTCGTCCATCGTGCGCTCCGAGCCAACCGAGAAGGCAGCGAGGCGCCCTGACCCGCAGGACGGGCAGGTGACAACCTGGCTCCGGCCGCACCAGCCGCACCTGACCGCGCCGGTGGGGAGGATGTCCAGCGGGCCGCCACAGTGCCGGCAGCGCACGACCGCCTGGCAGGCGGCGCAGCGGACGGAGCGGAGATACCCCGCACGCGGGACGTGGACGAGCACGGGACCCCGCTCAAGTCCCTCGCGCACGAGCCGGAAGGCCGCTGACGGCAGGCGGCTGGACTCCCCGCGGAGGTCGCCGTGATCGGGTGCCTCCACCCGTGGGGCACGCTCGCGGACCGCGGCCCTGCCCGCGCCGACGGGCAGGGCCCACCCATCGGCGATGAGTTGTTGCGCCACCACGCTGCGGCCGAGTCCACCGACGAGGATCGCACAGGAGCGCCGGTGGGCGACCACGCCGAGCGCCGTGGGATACGGGGCGTGCTGTTCGGTGAGGTGATCGTCCTCCGGGTCCCACAGCACGGCGAGGCCGAGGTCGGGGACGGGCGCGAACGCCGCGGACCGCGTCCCAACGACGATGTCCACGTGCCCCGCGAGGATCGCGAGGAAGGCGCGGTAGCGCGCGGCCGGCTTGAGGTCCCCGTGGTACCGGACGGCGGGGGCGAGCTGGCCGAGCACGGCGTGCACCTGCTCGACCTCCCGAATGGTGGGGACGATCACGAGGACGCGCCGTCGCGAGGCGAGGGTCGCGAGCACGGCGGACCGCAGGTCCTGCACCCAGGTGGGACGGGCCCCGGTGACCCCGGGCAGGGCCGTCCAGATGGCGCGCGGCGAGGAACCCTCCCGCAGGTGGCGCAGCAGGGCGGGACCGCCGATGTACTCCTCCCACCCGCCCGCCGGCGCCTCGACCGAGGCAACCGCCCGCGGGGTGAGGTCGGCCGCCGCCTCGATCCGGGCCTGACGGGCGGGGATGGCCAGCCGCAGCACGTCGGGCACGGAGCCCGCGAAGCTGCGTGCCACGTCCCGGCAGAGCTGCAGCACCTCCGTGGTGAGCACCGGGACGGGCGAGACGAGCCGGCCGAGCGGGGAGAGGCGGCCCGCGTGGGAGCTGCTCGTGGCCACCTCCACGACCCAGCCACTGACCTGGCGGCCGGCAACCGGCACGCTCACCCGGACGCCGGGGGCGACGCCGTCGATGCCGTCGGGAATGCGGTAGTCGAACTCCTGGTCCAGGTGGAGGATCGGGGTGTCCAGCACCACCCGCGCCACGCGCCCGGGACGCTCTGCGATCTCGGGAATGGGGAGCTGGTCAGTCACGCCGCCATCGAATCACGCCCCGCACGCATCCCGCAGTGCCTGGGCGCGCCCTGTGGATTCCCACGTGAATGCCGGCAGCTCGCGCCCGAAGTGACCGTAGGCGGAGGTGGCCCGGTAGATCGGCCGCAGGAGGTCGAGGTCGTCGATGATCGCGGCGGGCCGCAGGTCGAAGACCTCGCGGATGGCGGCGGCGATACGGTCCGGATCGACCGTGTGGGTCCCGAAGGTCTCGACGTGGAGGCCGACGGGGTGGGCGATCCCGATGCCGTAGGCGACCTGCACCTCGCACCGCGCGGCGAGCCCTGCGGCCACCACGTTCTTGGCGACCCACCGCATCGCGTAGGCGGCCGAGCGGTCCACCTTGGAGGGATCCTTGCCGGAGAAGGCGCCACCGCCGTGGCGGGCCATGCCGCCGTAGGTGTCCACGATGATCTTCCGGCCGGTGAGGCCCGCGTCACCCATGGGTCCCCCGATGACGAAGGAGCCGGCGGGGTTGACGTAGACACGGGTGCGGGAGGTGTCGAGGCCGGCCGCGTGCTCCGCGAGGACCGGGTCGATGACGGAGAGCCGGATGACCTCGTCGAGCTCGTCACGGGCCAGGTCCGCGTGGTGCTGGGTGGACAGCACCACCGTCTCGACGCTGCGGGGGGTCTCCCCGTCATACCCGATCGTCACCTGGGCCTTGCCGTCCGGACGAAGGCCCTCCACCACGTTCTCCCGCCGGACGTAGGCGAGGTGCTCGGTGAGGCGGTGGGCGAGGTGGATCGGCAGCGGCATGAGGGTCGGGGTCTCGGTGCAGGCGTACCCGACCATCAGGCCCTGGTCGCCGGCGCCCTGGAGGTCGTAGGGATCGTGGATCTCCCCTGCCCGGACCTCCCACGAGTTGTCGACGCCGCCCGCGATGTCGGGTGACTGCTGGCCGATGGAGACCGAGACGCCGCAGGAGTCCCCGTCGAAGCCGATGTCGGAGGAGGTGTAGCCGATGTCCCGGACCTCGCTCCGGATGATCTGGGGGATCTCCACGTACCCAGTGGTGGTGACCTCACCGGCCACGTGCACGAGCCCGGTCGTGACCATCGTCTCCACCGCGACGCGCGCCTTCCGGTCCTGTTCCAGCAGGGCATCGAGGATCGCGTCGGAGATCCGGTCGCACACCTTGTCGGGGTGGCCCTCGGTGACGGATTCGGAGGTGAAGAGGCGCAGTTCGGTCACCGCGTCATCCTAGCCGTGCGCGCAGCCCCACCACCGTCTCGACCACCGCGCGGGCGACCTCGGCCTTCGTCCCGGCGGCCCGGGCCACCTCGGCGCCACCGGCGTCGAGGATGACGACGTCATTCGGCACGTCGCCGAAGCCGCGCGTCTCGGAGACCTCGTTGAACACGAGGAGGTCCGCGCCCTTGCGCCGGGCCTTCGCCTCCGCGTGGCGGCGGGCGGATCCGGCGTCGTCGCCGGTCTCGGCGGCGAACCCGACGATCACCTGCCCGGGCCGGCGCCGGGAGACGAGCCCGGCGAGGATGTCCGGCGTCTGCTCGAGTGTCAGCTCGAGCCCGCCGTCGCCTGCCTTCTTCAGCTTGTGGGCGGAGGCTGCGGCCGGCCGGTAGTCGGCGACGGCGGCGGCCATGACGACGACGTCCCCGTCCGCCGCCCGCACGGCCGATTCCAGCTCGGCCGCGGTCGAGACGCCGGTCACGGCAGCCTCCAGGCCGGCGAGCAGCGCCGCCTCGACGTTGGCGGCGATGAGGTGCACGTCGGCGCCGGCGGCGACCGCGGCGCGCGCCACCTCGATGCCCTGCCGGCCGGACGAGCGGTTGCCGAGGAACCTGACCGGGTCGAGCGGCTCGCGGGTGCCCCCGGCCGTCACCACCACCCGTGCCCCGTGGAGGGGCCCGCCGGCGCCGAGGAGCGCGAGCGCGCGCGCATGGATGCGTTCCGGTTCGGGGAGCCGGCCCGGACCGGAGTCGGGTCCGGTGAGCCGGCCGACCGCGGGGTCCATGACGAGGATCCCGCGCGCACGCAACGTGTCGACGTTGGCCCGGGTGGCGGGGTTGCGCCACATCTCGGTGTGCATCGCGGGGACCACGAGAACCGGGCACGTGGCCATCAGCATGGTGGTGCTCAGGAGGTCGTCGGCCAGCCCATGGGCGGCCTTCGCGAGGAAGTGGGCGGTGGCGGGGGCGACGATGACGAGGTCGGCCCACTGCCCGAGCTCGACGTGCTCGGTCGGGTCCTCCCACACGGTGGTGTGCACTGGGTGCCCGCTGAGCGCTCGCCACGTGGCCTCCCCCACCATGCGCAACGCGTTGGCGGTGGGGACCACCCGGACCTCGTGCCCGTCAGCAGTGAGCAACCGGAGGACCAGTGCGGACTTGTAGGCCGCGATGCCACCGGTGACGCCGAGGACGACGCGGGCCATCAGTCGCCGCTGGTGGCGTCCATGCGCAGCATGCCCTCGTCGATCTCGCGCATGGCGATCGACAGCGGCTTGTCCTCCTGGGTGGCCGGCACGAGCGGACCGACGAACTCGAGCAGGCCCTCCTGGAGCTGCGAGTTGTACGAGTTGATCTGGCGGGCGCGCTTCGAGGCGTAGATCACGAGCGCGTACTTCGAGTCCACCCTCTTCAGCAGCTCGTCAATCGGGGGATTGGTGATCCCCGTGGGGTTCGCGACAGTTCCGGACAATGAATCAGCCTTCCATCTCGCCGGCGGGCGCCAGCGTGTTCTCTTCGCCCATGGTACGGGATCGCAGGCCCATGACACCGGCCAGCCTCTCGACTGCCCGGTGGACGTCGTCGTTCACGATGACGTGGTCGAACTCGTCCGCGGCGGCGAGCTCGACGCGGGCGGTGGCGAGCCGCCGCTCCCGCTCCCTCGGGCCCTCCGTGCCGCGGCCCTCGAGCCGGCCGGCGAGTTCCTCGAAGGACGGGGGCGCGATGAACACCTGGACGGCCTCCGGCATGGCCGCACGGACCTGCCGGGCACCCTCGAGGTCGAGTTCGAGGATCACGGGGTGTCCCGCGACGAGGTGGTCGACCACGGCGTGGCGCACCGTTCCGTACCGGTCCAGCCCGAAGACGTGTGCCCATTCGAGCATGTCGCCGTCGGCGACCAGGGCGTCGAAGGTGTCGTCGTCGACGAAGAAGTAGTCGACGCCGTCCCGCTCCCCCGGGCGGGGGGATCGCGTGGTGGCGGACACCGACAGCCAGACCTCGGGATGGCGGGACCGCAACTCCCGGATGACCGTTCCCTTGCCCACGCCGGACGGACCTGCGACGACCACGAGCCGGGGGGCAGGGCTATTCATGCTCCCATTGTGGCAGCGAGGCGCTGGTTCAGCCGAATCGCTCCACCAGGGCGGCGCGCTGATGGGGGCCCAGTCCGCGCACGCGGCGTGCCTCCGAGATGCCGATCGTCTCCATCAACGATCGGGCCGTGGCGTGCCCGACGCCCGGGAGGGATTCGAGCAGTGACACGACCTTCATCTTGGCCAGGGCCTCGTCCGTCTCCGCCTCGACGAGCAGCTCGGAGAGCTTCACCGCTCCGCCCTTCAGCCGGCTCTTCATCTGCGCACGCTGGGCGCGCGCCTCCGCCGCCTTCTCGAGGGCTGCAGCGCGCTGTTCTGGGGTCAGTTCCGGTAGTGCCACCTGGAGCTCCTGGAGGGATGAACGACTCTTGCCTGAAAAATAGCCGCTCGTGACGCGCACGGTGGTGGTTTCGGCTCAGGGGTGGCTGACGAGACCGGAAATCTCCCTCCGTGCCGCCGTGGCCAGTCCACCGGGACCTGCGGCGAGCACGGAGCGCGAGACGGACGCGAGCACCCGCTCACGGGCATCGCCGAACACCTCCCGCAGCGTCGCCGCGCTGCCGCCCTGGGCGCCGACCCCGGGTGCCAGGAGGACCGCTCCCGTGGCCGCCAGGTCGAGGCCCAGGCGGGCGACGGCGTCGCCCACGGTGGCACCGACCACGAGTCCCACGGGCCCGACGCCGCCGAACCGGGCGTTCACCGCGGCGGCGTGGGCGCACACGGCGCCCGCCACCGAGGTCGCGCCCGTGGTGGCGTGCTGGACCTCGGCGCCCTCCGGGTTCGAGGTGAGCGCGAGCACGAACACCCCCTTGCCGCCTGCGATGGCCAGGTCGATCGCGGGCGCGAGCGCGCCCGCGCCGAGGTACGGGCTGAGCGTGATCGCGTCCGCCTCGAGGGGTGCCCCGGGACGCAGGTAGGCCTCGGCGTACGCCGTCATGGTGGACCCGATGTCGCCACGCTTGACGTCGAGGATCGAGATGACCCCGGTCCGGCGGCACTCCTGAAGGACCTCCTCGAGGACGGCGATGCCCGCGGCGCCGTGCCGCTCGAAGAACGCGGACTGCGGCTTGAGCGCGGCGACCGTTCCGCCGAGCTCGCCCACCACCGTGCGGGAGAACTCCCGGACCCCTGCCGCCGAGTCAGGCAGGTTCCAGGAGCCGAGGAGCCCCGGGTGCGGATCGATCCCAACGCACAGCGGGCCGCGCTCGCCCATGGCGCGGGCGAGGCGGGCCCCGAGGTTCACGCCATCCTCCGGTGGAATTCCTGCATGGAGGTCACGGTGACGGGCCGGGCCATGCCCTCGATCGCCTGCACCGCGGCGTTGAGCTGCTGGATGGTGGTGACGATCGACTTGTCCGCCGCGGTGGTGGCGGTCCGGATCTCGTAGCCGTCGATCCGGGCCCCCTGCCCGTTGGGCGTGTTGATGACCATGTCCACCGCCCCGGAGTGGATGAGGTCCACGATCGTGGGTTCGCCGTCCGGGCCACGACCCACCGAGGCCTTGCGTACCACGGTGGACGGGATGCCGTTCCGGTGGAGCACCGCGGCGGTCCCGGCGGTCGCGAGGATCGTGAACCCGAGGGCGACGAGGTGGGCCACCGGGAAGATGATGGCGCGCTTGTCACGATCTGCCACCGAGATGAAGGCCGTCCCCCCGGTGGGAAGGCCGCCGTAGGCGCCCATCTGCGATTTCGCGAAGGCACGCGGGAAGTCCACGTCGATGCCCATGACCTCGCCGGTGGAGCGCATCTCCGGCCCGAGGATCGTGTCCACGACCTTCCCCTCGCGCGTCAGGAAGCGCTTGAAGGGGAGTACCGCCTCCTTGACGCTGATGGGGGCATCGAGGTCCACCCGGGAGTGATCCCCCTCCGGGAGCAGTCCCTCGGCGCGCAGTTCCGCGATGGAGGCCCCCGTCATGATCCGGGCGGCGGCCTTGGCCAGTGGGATCCCGGTGGCCTTGGAGACGAAGGGCACGGTACGGGAGGCCCGGGGGTTCGCCTCGATGACGTACAGCACGTCCGAGACGAGCGCGAACTGGATGTTGATCAGGCCGCGCACGCCCACGCCGGCGGCGATCGCCTCGGTGGACTGGCGGATCCGATCGAGCACCGCCTGCGCGAGGTGGACCGAGGGCAGCACGCACGCGGAGTCCCCCGAGTGGATGCCGGCCTCCTCGATGTGCTCCATGACGCCGCCGAGGAACAGCTCCGTGCCGTCGTACAGCGCGTCGACGTCGATCTCGATCGCGTCGTCGAGGAACCGGTCGATCAGGAGCGGTCCCGTCGAGGAGCTCATGTCGGCGGCGCTGCGCGCCAGGTAGTCGCGCAGTTGGTGCTCGTCGTAGACGATCTCCATGCCGCGCCCACCGAGCACGTACGAGGGCCGGACCAGGACGGGGTACCCGATCCGGGTGGCGACGGCGATCGCCTCCCCCGCGCTCGACGCCGTGCCGTAGGCCGGGGCGGGCAGCCCCGCCCCCTCGAGGACCGCACCGAAAGCCCCCCGGTCCTCCGCTGCGTCGATGGCTTCCGGCTGCGTCCCCAGGATCGGCACCCCCGCGTCCGCGAGCCGCTGGGCGAGGGAGAGCGGCGTCTGCCCGCCGAGCTGGACGATCACGCCCGCCACCGGGCCGGCCGCTCGCTCCGCCTCGTACACCTCCATCACGTCCTCGAAGGTGAGCGGCTCGAAGTACAGCCGGTCCGAGGTGTCGTAGTCGGTCGAGACGGTCTCGGGGTTGCAGTTGACCATGACGGTCTCGAAGCGGTCACGCAGTGCCATGGTCGCGTGCACGCAGCTGTAGTCGAACTCGATGCCCTGCCCGATCCGGTTCGGCCCGGAGCCGAGGATGAGGACGGCCGCCCGCTCGCGGGGTGCCACCTCGGTCTCGAGGTCGTAGCTCGAGTAGTGGTAGGGCGTGGTGGCGGCGAACTCGGCGGCACAGGTGTCGACCGTCTTGTAGACGGGGTGCAGGCGATAGGCGCGCCGGATCTCCCGGATGGTGACCTCGCTCAGGCCGCGCAGCTGGCCGATCTGGGCGTCGGAGAGCCCGTGGCGCTTGGCCGCCCTGAGGCCCGCGGGATCGATGGAGGGCGCCTCCGCCACGCGGCGGGCCACCTGGTTCACCAGGGCGATCTGGTCGAGGAACCACGGGTCGATCCGGGTGGCCTCGTGGAGGTCCTCGACCGATGCGCCGCCACGCAGGGCCTGCTGCACCTTGACCAGCCGATCCTCGGTGGGCACGGCGACCTCGGCGAGGAGCGAGCGCACCTCGTCCGGGCCCGGGGGCTCCCCCTTCCAGTGGAAGGCGGAGTCACGGGTGTCGATGGACCGCATGGCCTTGCCGAGTGCCTCGGTGAAGTTGCGCCCGAGCGCCATCGCCTCCCCCACGGACTTCATGGTGGTGGTGAGCGTGGGGTCCGCCGCGCGGAACTTCTCGAAGGCGAATCGCGGCACCTTGACCACCACGTAGTCGAGCGTCGGCTCGAACGAGGCGGGCGTCGTCGTCGTGATGTCGTTGGGGATCTCGTCGAGGGTGTACCCGACGGCGAGCCGTGCCGCGATCTTCGCGATCGGGAAGCCGGTGGCCTTGGAGGCAAGCGCGGAGGACCGGGAGACACGGGGGTTCATCTCGATGACCACCACGCGGCCGGTCTCCGGGTGGACCGCGAACTGGATGTTGCACCCACCCGTGTCGACCCCCACCTCGCGGATCACGGCGATGCCGACGTCCCGCAGCCGCTGGTACTCGCGGTCCGTGAGGGTCAGTGCGGGCGCGACCGTGATGGAGTCCCCGGTGTGGACTCCCACGGGGTCCACGTTCTCGATGGAGCAGACCACCACCACGTTGTCCGCGTGGTCCCGCATCAGTTCGAGCTCGTACTCCTTCCACCCGAGGATCGACTCCTCGAGGAGCACCTCCGTGGTGGGCGAGTGGAACAGGCCCGCCCCCGCGATGCGGTCAAGTTCAGCGGGCGTGTGGGCCATCCCCGAGCCGAGCCCGCCCATCGTGAACGAGGGGCGCACAACGAGGGGGTAGCCGAGCTCGGCGGCGGCCGCGTGGCACTCCTCGAGGGTGCGCGCGATCATCGACCTGGCCGATTCCGCGCCGCAGCGCTCCACGACCTTCTTGAACTCCTCGCGGTCCTCCCCCGCCCTGATCGCCTCGACCCGGGCGCCGATGAGCTCCACGCCGTACTGGTCGAGGACCCCGGACTCGTGGAGGGCGATGGCGGTGTTCAGTGCCGTCTGGCCGCCGAGGGTCGGCAGCAGCGCGTCGGGGCGCTCCTTCTCGATGATCCTCCTGACCACGTCCGGCGTGATCGGCTCGATGTAGGTGGCGTCCGCCATCTCGGGATCCGTCATGATGGTGGCGGGGTTCGAGTTCACGAGGATGACGCGGAGACCCTCGGCACGGAGCACGCGGCAGGCCTGCGTCCCGGAGTAGTCGAACTCCGCGGCCTGGCCGATGACGATGGGTCCGGAGCCGATGACGAGCACCGACTCGATGTCCTGGCGGCGTGGCATCATGACCCCCCGTCGGCGGCGGCCCGGTGGGCGACCATCATGGCGATGAAGCGGTCGAAGACGTGCTCGGCGTCGTGCGGGCCGGCGGCGGCCTCCGGGTGGTACTGGACCGAGAAGGCAGGGATGTCGAGGGCCCGCAGGCCCTCGACCACGCCGTCGTTGAGATCCACGTGCGAGACCTCGACCCGCCCGTAGCGGCCGTCGTCGTACGGCGCCACCGAGGGGGCGTCGAGGGGGACGTCGACGGCGAAGCCGTGGTTGTGCGCGGTGATCTCCACCTTGCCGGTCGCCCGGTCGAGGACGGGTTGGTTCACCCCTCGGTGGCCGTAGTCCAGCTTGTAGGTGCCGTACCCGAGGGCCCGCCCGAGCAGCTGGTTGCCGAAGCAGATGCCGAAGAACGGCAGGTGGGCGTCGAGGACGCCCCGCAGGAGCTCCACCTCGTGGGTGGCGGCCTCCGGGTCCCCGGGGCCGTTCGAGAAGAAGACCCCGTCCGGCCCGAGTGCGAGGATGTCGGCCAGCGTGGAGGACTGGGGCACCACGTGCACCCGGGCGCCACGCTCGGCGAGCTGCTGCGGCGTGCGGGACTTGATGCCGAGGTCGACGGCGACCACGGTGCACACGTCCTCGGTTCCCTCCGGTGGTTCCACCGTGTAGACCTCGGTGGTCGTCACCTCGCGGGCGAGGTCGGCGCCGGCCATGAAGGGAGACTGCCGGACGACGTCGAGCAGCACCTCCATCGCCTGGTCCCGGCCATCCTCGGCGCCCGCCGGCAGGGCGGAGCCGGAGAAGATGCCCGCCCGCATGACGCCCCGCTCGCGCAGGTGGCGGGTGAGGGCCCGGGTGTCCACGTCGCAGATGCCGACCACCGACTGCTCCACCAACTCGTCCTCCAGCTCGCGCCGGGCACGCCAGTTCGAGGCCCTCCGGGCGGGATCGCGCACCACGTAGCCGGCCACCCAGATGCGGTGCGACTCGGGGTCCTCGTCGTTCATGCCCGTGTTACCCACGTGCGGTGCCGTCATCACGACGATCTGCCGGTGGTAGGAGGGGTCGGTGAGGGTCTCCTGGTAGCCGGTCATGCCGGTGGAGAAGACGATCTCCCCGACCGTCCGCCCACGAGCGGCGTACGCACGGCCCACCTGGAAGTACCCGTCCTCCAGGACGAGCACGGCAGGATCGCGCTCCACCTGGGCGGCACTCACCGCGCCTCGTTGAGCACGCCGCCGAGCACGGTCGCCCTGCCCCGCAGGAACGTGGCGACCACGCGGCCGGGGAGCTCCATCCCGGCGTAGGGGGTGTTGTAGGACTTCGAGGCGAGCTCCTCGGCCCGGATGATGCGGGTCGCCGCGGGGTCGACCAGGACGACGTTGGCGGGCTCGCCCACCTCGAGCGGCCGGCCCTGGTCGGTCAGCCGCCCGATCCTCGCCGGGGTCGCGGACATGACGCGGGCGACGTCCGCCCAGGTCAACCGGCCGGTGTCCACCATCGTCTTCTGCACGATGGACAGCGCGGTCTCGAGCCCCAGCATCCCGTGGGCGCCGGCCTCCCACTCGCAGTCCTTGTCCTCCGGGGGGTGGGGGGCGTGGTCGGTGGCGACGATGTCGAGCGTGCCGTCGGCGAGCCCCTGCCGGACGGCCTCGACGTCCGCCGCCGTGCGCAGCGGCGGGTTCACCTTGAAGACGGGGTCGTAGCTGCGGACGTACTCGTCGGTGAGGAAGAGGTGGTGGGGGGTGGCCTCCGCCGTGACGTCGATCCCGCGGGACTTGGCCCACCGGATGATCTCCACCGAGCCGGCGGTGGAGACGTGCTGGACGTGGAGGCGCGAACCCACGTGCCCGGCCAGGAGCACGTCGCGCGCGATGATCGACTCCTCGGCCACCGCCGGCCAGCCGGCGAGCCCGAGTTCCGCGGAGACGACGCCCTCGTGCATCTGGGCGCCGGCCGTGAGTCGCGGGTCCTGCGCGTGCTGGACGATCACGCCGTCGAAGGCCTTGACGTACTCCAGCGCTCGGCGCATCAGGACGGGGTCGGCAACCGCGGTGCCGTCGTCGGAGAAGGCCCTCACCTGCGCGGCGGAGGCCGCCATGGCCCCCAGCTCGGCGAGGTGCTCCCCCTTGCGGCCCACGGACACGGCGCCCACCGGGTGGACGTCCACCCAGCCGGCGTCCTGACCGAGCCGCAGGACCTGCTCGACCACGCCGGCCGTGTCCGCGACCGGGTCCGTGTTCGCCATCGGGAAGACCGCGGTGAAACCGCCCAGTGCCGCGGCGCGGGTGCCGGTCTCCACGGTCTCGGCGTCCTCGCGACCGGGCTCCCGGAGATGCACGTGGAAGTCGACGAGGCCCGGGAGCGCAACGAGGCCGGTGGCCTCCACGGTGGTGACGTCGTCCCGCTCCGCGGCGAGGCGGGCGGCGTCCGGACCGATGGCGGCGATGACGCCGTCGGCCAGCAACATGTCGGTGGGCTCGCCGCCGAGGATGGCGGCGGAGGTGATGAGGTGGGCGGTCATGCGTCGAGCCCTTCGTCCGAGGCGAGCAGGAGGTAGAGGACGGCCATCCGGACGTACACGCCGTTGGCGACCTGCGCCAGTACGGTGGAACGTGGTGAGTCCGCGGCCGCGGCGGAGATCTCGAGCCCCCGGTTCATGGGACCGGGGTGCATGACGATCGCGTGGTCGGGCAGGGCGGCGAGCCGGGCGGCGTCGAGGCCGTAGGCGCGGGTGTACTCCTGCGGGGACGGGAAGTACCCTCCCCCGGCGCCGGACATCCGCTCCCGTTGCACGCGCAGCATCATGACCGCATCGGGCCGGTCCTCCGCGATCACCCGGTCGAGGTCGTAGCTGATGCGGCAGTTCCAGGACTCGGCACCCACGGGGATCAGGGTGGGCGGGCCCACGATCACCACGTCGGCCCCCAGCGTGTGCAGCAGGTCGACGTTCGAACGCACCACCCGGGAGTGCAGGATGTCGCCCACGATCACCACGGTGCGGCCCGCCAGGTCGGCCCCGGTGGCCGCGGGTGACCCGTCCATGGCACCGGTCAGGTGGCGCCGCATCGTGAAGGCGTCCAGGAGCGCCTGGGTGGGGTGTTGGTGGGTGCCGTCCCCCGCGTTGATGACCGGCACGTCGATCCAGTCCGTCTCGGCGAGGCGGTGCGGGGCCCCGGAGGCGTGGTGGCGGATGACGACGGCGTCGATGCCCATGGCGTTGAGCGTCTGGGCCGTGTCCTTCAGCGACTCGCCCTTGGAGACGGAGGAGCCCTTGGCGGAGAAGTTGATGACGTCGGCGGACAGCCGCTTCGCGGCCGCCTCGAAGGAGATGCGGGTGCGGGTGGAGTCCTCGAAGAAGAGGTTGACCACGGACCGGCCGCGCAGTGTCGGGAGCTTCTTCATCTGGCGGAACTGGGTCTCCGCCATGGCCTCGGCGGTGTCGAGGATGGCGAGGGCCTCGGAGAGGCTGAGGTCGGCGGCGGACAGGAGGTGCTTCATCGTTCGTCCTCGATCTCGACGGCGTCGGCGCCATCCTGTTCGGCCAGCTTCACGAGCACGCGCTCGCCCCGGGAGGTGGGCAGGTTCTTGCCGACGAAGTCGGCGCGGATCGGGAGTTCCCGGTGGCCACGGTCGACGAGGACCGCGAGTTGCACGCGCCGGGGGCGTCCGATGTCGTTGATCGCGTCGAGGGCGGCACGGACCGTCCGGCCCGAGAACAGCACGTCGTCGACGAGGACGACGATCTTGCCGTCGATGCCCGCCAGCGGCATCTCCGTGCGCTCCATGGGCCGCATCGGCTGGCTGCGCAGGTCGTCGCGGTAGGGGGTGATGTCGAGGGAGCCGACGTCCACGCGGGCCTCCGTGGCCTCGATGTGGCCGGCGATCCGGTGGGCCAGGGGAACCCCCCGTGTCGGGATGCCGAGGAGGACGATGTCCTCGGCTCCGTGGTTCCTCTCCAGGATCTCGTGCGCGATGCGCTTCAGCGAGCGGGAGATGTCGGTCTCGCTCAATACCTGCCGGGACATGGGCATGTGCCTCCTTGTCCGCCTCACGGGACGGGGTTAAAGGATCGGGTCGCGGCCCAGCATAGCCCAGGGCGGACCATGCACGCGTCAGGCGCCCGCGGACGTCCCTCGGAGTTCCTCGCGCACCGCCGGGGCGAGGAGGCGCATCCGGTCGAGCAGCGCGTTGACGAAGCCGGGCGAGTCGTCCGTCGAGAGGTCGGCGGCCAGCTTCACCGCCTCGTCGACCACGGTGGTGTCGTCAACCTCGTCGTTGAACACGAGTTCCCACGCCGCCATCCGGAGGATGGCCCGGTCGACGGCGGGCAACCGGCCGAGGGTCCAGCCCTGCAGGTAGGTGGCCAGGAGGTCGTCGAGTGCCCGCAGGTGGGTCGCGACGCCGTCGACGATGTCGGCCGAGTACTGCGGCAGTGCTGTCTGGGCAGCGGTCACCGACAGGCGGTCCTGCAGCAGGTCGGACAGTCCCAGCGGGTCGTACCGGTCGCGCTGGTCCGCCTCGAACAGCACGTCGACGGCGCGGCGGCGCGCCTTCGTCCGCGCCGTGACCCGCCGCTCGGGGGCGGTCATCAGTTGGCGCGCCCCAGGTAGTCGCCGGTGCGGGTGTCGACCTTCACCTTCGTGCCCTGCTCGAGGAAGAGGGGCACCTGGATCTCGTAGCCGGTCTCCAGCGTGGCGGGCTTCGTGCCGGCGGACGACCGGTCTCCCTGGAGCCCGGGCTCGGTGTAGGTGATCTCCAGGACCACGGAGGCCGGGAGTTCCACGTAGAGGACGTTGCCCTCGTGCATGGCGACGATCGCCCGCTGCTCCTCGAGCATGAAGTTCGCGGCGTCGCCCACGGTCTCGGCCGTCACGTGCACCTGGTCGTAGGTGTCGGTGTCCATGAACACGTAGTCGCTGCCGTCCTTGTACAGGTACTGCATGTCCCGCTTGTCGACGGTCGCCGTCTCCACCTTGATCCCGGCGTTGAAGGTGCGGTCCAGCACCTTGCCGGACAGGACGTTCTTGAGCTTCGTCCGGACGAACGCCGGGCCCTTGCCTGGCTTGACGTGCTGGAACTCCACGACGGTCCACAGCTGGTTGTCGATGTTGAGGACCATGCCGTTCTTGAGGTCGTTGGTGGTGGCCACCGATCAGTCCTTCGGTTGGGGAAATGTGCGCTGGGAAATCCTACCCCAGCTCG
>RZYE01000188.1 GCA_009930425.1 Actinomycetota bacterium
AAGTACTTCAGCCTGCGTGCGACTTTCGTCTGCTTAGCCTTCTGACGGCCGCGCCCCATGGCTACGACCCCCTTCGACGTAGAGGCGGGATCGTGCACCGCGGTGCTGTCCCGAGCGAGTGGTCAATGTTTCGTGGCACAAACTTACATGCTTCCGGGAGGTGAATGCCATTCCGTCCCACGCGGGGTGGGACCGCGGGGGACGGATCACGTGCGAGATGGCGTCAGCCCTTGCGGCGGAACAGGGCGGTGACCAGCAGGGCCGCGCCGGCCACGGCCCCACCGATGATCGCGATCGCCTTGGGGTCGCCCTCCGCGGCCTCCTCGACGACATCCTTGGCCTTCACGGACGCGGTCTCGGCGAACTCGGAGGCCTTGCCGGTCGCGGTGT
This sequence comes from Actinomycetota bacterium, assembly GCA_009930425.1. Taxonomy (GTDB): domain Bacteria; phylum Actinomycetota; class Actinomycetes; order Actinomycetales; family Actinomycetaceae; genus UBA1383. The sequence goes on from RZYE01000188.1 coordinate 391, forward strand.
CCGCGAACGCCATCGCCTTCTCGTTCAGGTCTCCGGCGGCGGCCTTCGCCGTCTGCTTGGCGTTCTCGATCTGCGTCTTGGGGCTCAGCCGCTCGGAGAGGATGTTCACGGTGTCCGTGAGCTCGGCCCGGGTGCGGGCCAGGTCCGCCTCGATCTCCTCGGCGGAGCGCTTGGGAGCCTTGCTGCTGTCGCTCATTGCTGAATCCCCTTCTTGGCGGCGTCGACGTCCATCATGAGACCCGTCTTCGGGTCCACCTCGAACTGCTTGGAGGCGTCGAGCTGCTTCTTCCCGATCAGCGCGAGGATCGCCACGATGATCAGCAGGACCACGCCCACGATCAGGGCGGAGGCCCACAGCGGCAGCCAGACCGAGATGCCCCAGACGGCGGCGAGCAGGAGGATGCCCAGCGCGTAGAGGGCGAGCACGCCCGCAGCCGCGAACATCCCGCCGCCGGTTCCCAACCGGATCGCCTTGGCCTTGAGGTTGGTCTGGGCGAGCTCGATCTCTCCGCGGATCAGGGCGGAGAACTGCTCCGACACCTTCGAGACGAGTTCACCGATCGTCGGGGGCGTTCCCGCCGGCGGGGTCGAGGGGTTCTCGTGTGTGCTCACTGGAAGGGACTCCTTTGGCATACGTGAAGACGGTATCCATGCCATTGTCCCCGTTCCGGGCAGGGTTCGCACGACCAGTCGCGTGCCAGTCGCCTGCGGAAACCCTCGCCGGCGTCGCCCTACTCGCTGGACACGGCGTCGAGGACCGGCAGGCGGGCGGCGCGGATCGCGGGCCAGATCGCCGCGAGGACGCCGATCACCACGGTGAGGCCGAGCATGATGAGCAGCTGGCCCCAGGGGATGTCGAGGATCCGCAGGCCGTCATCCTTGAAGATCGTGGGCAGGGTGGACGCGAGCGAGACGCCGATCACCATTCCGGTCAGGGTCCCGAACAGTGCGGTGAGCACCGATTCCACGGTGATGACCCCGCCCAGCTGTCCACGGCCGAGGCCCACCGCGCGCATGAGCCCGATCTCCCGGGTCCGTTCGATCACGGAGAGCGCGAGCGTGTTCACGATCGAGAGCACCGCGATCACGAGGGAGAGCCCGAGCATCGCGTAGAGGACCGCCATCAGCGTGTTCACCTGTTCGGCGATGGCGTCGCCCAGCTCGTCGCCGGAGAGGACCGAGACGAACGGGAAGGTGCGGACGGCCTCGGCGAGATCGGTACGCAGGGCCTCGACGTCGCCGTCGCGCGCCGTGAGGCCGATCCCGGTGAGGCGCGAGCGTTCGGGATCGACGATCGCCTCGAACACCTCGGTGGACGCGATCACGTCCGTGCCGAAGAACTGCTCGTTGGCGATGCCGGCCACGGTGTAGCGCTCGCTGCCGGTCAGCGTGGTGATGCCGAAGGTGTCCCCGGGCTGAAGCTCGAGGGACTCCGCGACATCCAGTTGGACGAGGATCTCCTCCGGGGAGGCGGGCAGGGAGCCGGCCTCGAGCGGGATGTCGTACAGGGTGCCCATGGCGTCGAAGGGGACGTCGCTGAGGGTGATCGCCTCGTCCAGGTCCGGCGAGTTACCGAAGCCGAGCCGGATCACCGCGGACTGGTCCACGGACTCCACGGACTCGATGAGCGGGACCACCTGCTCCGGCAGGAACGAGGTGGCCGAGGTGACCACGAGGTCCGCGTTCACCTGGTCCTCGACGATGGTGCGGGTGGACGCCGTCGCGCTCGAGGCCACCACGGCCGCCACGGACACCAGCGCCATCCCGATCGTGAGCGCCGCCGCCGTGGCGGCGGTGCGGCGCGGATTGCGCATGACGTTGCCGCGCGCGAGCCGTCCCACGGGCCGGAACCCGTTGAGGGGAAGCGCCAGGGTGCCGAGCACGGCCGGCGCGAACACGGGGGCCATGCCGAGCACGCCGAGGAGCACCGCGAAGGCGCCCACGCCGAGCACCGGGCCACTGAGCTCGAGCACCGCGTACACCACGGCCCCGATGCCGGCGAGCAGGATCACCCCGGAGACGATCGCGCGCAGCACGAGCGACTTCTCCGCCTTCGGGTTCTCCGGGCGCATCGCCTCGACGGGCGCGGTCTCGGCCGCGTCGCGTGCCGGGATGATCGCGGCCAACGAGGTCACGACCACGGCCGCAACCACCACCGTGATCGCTCGGTCCACCGGGAGGCTGACGGACGCGCCGCTGAAGTCGATGCCCAGCGCCACGAGGACGCGCTGCACGCCCGCCACGAGGGCGATCCCACCCGCGATCCCTGCGCTCGCCCCGACGAGGCCGATGAGCGCGGCCTGGGCGAGCAGCGTGCCGAGAACCTGGCGCGGGGAGGCCCCGATCGCGCGGAGCAGCGCGAACTCGCGCTGCCGCTGCCGCACGAGCATCGCGAACGTGTTGAGGATGAGGAAGGACCCCACGAACAGCGCGATGAGCGCGAACACGAGGATGATCGTCTCCACGAAGCCGAGCGCCTGCTCGGTGGCGGACCGCTGCTCCTCGCGGATCTCCTCACCGGTGACCACCTCGACCCCGTCACCGAGGGCGGCGCTGACGTTGCCGGCCACCTCCGCGGGGTCGGCGCCCTCCTCGGCCATGATCGCCACCTGCTGGACGGTGCCCTCCGGGGCGAACGCCTCACGGGCGATGTCCTCCGAGATCACGAGGATGGTGGCACCCAGCAGCGGCACCGAGTACTCCACCTCACCGACGATCGTCGCGTCGAACGGCGGGAGCTGGCCGGCACTGACCTGGGCGGTGTCGCCGATGGCGAAGCCGGACTTCTCCAGGGTGGGGCTGTCCAGTGCGATCTCGCGGGCGCCCGTGGGCAGGCGGCCGTCGAGGGCCGTCGCGAGGCCCAGCTCCTCCCAGAGGGCCCAGCCGAACGACGGCGCCTGCGAGTTGGTCACGGCGAGCCCGTCGGACCCCACCACGTACGCGATGCCGAACAGCTCGGGCTGGGCCGCGGCGACGCCGTCGACGTCCGCCACGTCGTCGGCGAGGCCGATGTCGAGGACCTCGCGGGAGGACCCGAACGGCCCGCCACCGGGGCCGCCGCCGTCGGACCCCTCCCTCTCCAGCCCGCGCACGTAGACGTCGGCGGACGAGACCGAGGTGTTGAGCTGGTCGATGGTGTCGCCGAGGAGGCGGGTGAGGGTGAACGTGCCCGCCACGAAGGCCGTGGCGAGGAACACCGCGAGGATCGAGAGGATGAACCGCACCCAGTGCGTGCGGATGTCACGGAGGGTGAGGCGCAGCATCAGTGGACTTCGGCGGGGGCGGGTGCGGGGGCGAGGTCGGCGAGGGTGGCCAGCACCGACTCGTTGGTGGGTTCGAGCAACTCGTGCACGATGCGGCCGTCCGCGAGGAAGAGGATGCGGTCCGCATACGCGGCGGCGAACGCCTCGTGGGTCACCATGACCACGGACTGGCCGAGCTCGTCCACCGATCGGCGCAGGAAGCCGAGTACCTCGGCGGCCGCCCGGGAGTCGAGGTTGCCCGTGGGTTCGTCCGCGAACACCACCGACGGGTTGCCCACGAGCGCCCGCGCGCACGCCACACGCTGTTGCTGCCCGCCGGAGAGCTCCGAGGGGCGGTGGTGCAGCCGGTCCCGCAGCCCGACCGCATCCACCACCTGGTCGAAGCGCGAGCGGTCCACGTCCGCGCGCGCGATGTCGAGGGG
>RZYE01000189.1 GCA_009930425.1 Actinomycetota bacterium
CCCGCCGTCGCGTTCGGAGTGCGCGTGGGCGGGCGCCGAAGTGCCGCCACGCTGTCCTCCACGGTCGGAGGTCTTCGCTGGCCGCTCCTCGGCCGGTCGGTGGGCGTGGCCCTGGCGGTCCTGCTCACCCTGCACGCAGGCTGGGTGGTGTGGGACCTGGTTGCCGACGGTGTCGCCCCCACCTTCGCGTGGGACCGCCGTAGCGGGGCGCTCCTTGCCGGCGCACTCCTGCTGATGCCCTTCCAGGCGGCCGCCGAGGAGTACACCTTCCGCGGCCTCCCCCAGCAACTGCTGGGGACCTGGCTGCGCAACCCGTGGTGGGGCATCCTCCTGCCGATCCCGCTGTTCACCCTCGGCCACGTCTACGACTGGCGCGGCCTGATCGACGTGGCAGTGTTTGCGCTGGCAGCCGGGATCCTCACCTGGCGAACAGGGGGACTCGAAGCTGCGATCGGACTCCACGTGGTGAACAACTCCCTCGTCGCCGCACTGGGATCGGTCGGCGCAGTGGACCTGAATGCCACCACCTTCACCACTCCCGAACTCCTCACCTCCGTCGCGGCCACCGGCCTGTTCACACTCCTGATCCTCCGCCATCCACGCGCGACCCGGTCGGCATCCACCTTGGCGCGATCCTGGATCCTGGAGCGCTTGGACCAGGAGAAGTCCGCCTGAACCAGGCCCTCCCGGTCAGACGGCAGCTCGGACGGCGTACATGACGGACTGCAGGCTCCGGACCTGTTGCAGTTTCGGTGACAGCTCCGGCTTGGCTGAGTCATTGCGCTCATCCACCGCTTGGTGGACGCAAGGTCGGTCACCAAGCGATTGACAGTCGATAGATATCAAGCGAGACTCGATTCATGAGTCCTCGTCTCATCGTCAACGTCCTGCGCGTGTTGCTGATCGGGGCGGTGGTGGTCATCGCCGTGGTCCAGGCGGTGTTCCTGCCGTGGCTCTCCGGGGAGATGGCCAGGAACCTGCCGGGTGAGGCCTACATGCGGTGGCCGATCCTTGCCTTGGCGATTCTGGGGCTGCTGTGCGTCCAGGCCGCGATCGTGTGCACCCTGCGGCTGCTGGGGTTCACCCGGGACGGGCGAGTGTTCACCCCCGCTGCGTTCAGGTGGGTGGACGGTCTGATCGCTTCCTTCATCGGAGCTGCCGCCGTGTGCCTGGCCACCATCGTCTACCAGTCGCAGACGGTGGCCGGGCCACCGTTGTGGATGCTCGCCCTGTGGGGTGGAGTCCTGACCGGCGTCGCCCTCGCCTTGCTCACCTGGACGATGCGCGCGCTGTTGGCCCAGGCGATCACCCTGCGCACGGACATGGAGATGGTGATCTGATGCCGATCGTCGTGCGTATCGACCTCGAGCTGGCCAAGCGGAAGATGTCGGTCGGGGAGTTCGCCGAACGGGTGGGGATCACCCCGGCGAACGTGGCGGTCCTGAAGAACGGACGCGCCAAGGCGGTCCGCTTCACCACCCTGGAGGCGATGTGCGAAGTCCTCCAGTGCCAACCGGGCGACCTCCTGGAATGGGTGCCAGACAACCACTCGGCCTGACGCTCGCTCGGAGACCCTGGCGATTCCGGCGCCGGCCAGATGACGGATCACATCGGCCTGCCGATCGTCCTGGTCGCCGGTGACCTGGCAGGTCCCCGGCGATCCGCCTGTCAGCCCGTCCCCTCCTGTCAGATTCGGGTGCGACCGGGCTTCGCTCTGGGCATACATCCTCGCGGCCACTCGCTTCTTTACCTAAACTTGACTTTCACCAAACCACCGAGGACCCACACGGAACCATGACGACTGACCTGAAGACCCCAGCCCTCGGCGAGGCACACGCCCGCCCCACCGACGAGATCCTCGAGGCCCTCGACTCCGGTCACCGCGGATTGACGGAGGACGAGGCACGCCGTCGCCTGACGGACCACGGACCCAACCGGCTGCCCGAGCCCGAGAAGGACGGCCCCCTCAAGCGATTCCTCTCGCACTTCAACGACGCGTTGATCTACGTACTCCTCGGCGCGGCGGTGGTCACCGCCCTCATGCAGCACTGGATCGACATGGGCGTCATCCTCGGCGTCGTCATCATCAACGCGGTCATCGGCTTCATCCAGGAGGGCAAGGCCGAGAACGCGCTCGCGGCCATCCGGTCGATGCTCTCCCCGTCGGCGACTGTCCGCCGGGACGGGGACTGGAAGGACACCCCCGCGGGCGAACTCGTGCCCGGGGATGTCGTCAGGCTCCGCGCGGGGGACCGGGTTCCCGCTGACATCCGCCTGCTGGCGACCACCAACCTCCAGGTCGAGGAAGCAGCGCTCACGGGTGAGTCCGTACCGTCGGAGAAGTCGGTCGAGCCGGTCGACGCCGACTCCGGCGTCGGCGACCGGTCGTCGATGGCCTTCTCGGGCACCCTGGTGACCAGCGGGACCGGCCGGGGCGTCGTCGTCGCCACGGGCGTGGATACGCAGATCGGCCAGATCAACAAGATGATGGCGGAGGTCGAGACCCTCGCCACTCCGCTGACCAAGCAGATGAACCGGTTCGGGAAGCTCCTCTCCGCGATCGTGCTGGGAGTCGCCGTCCTGCTGGTCATCCTCGGCCGGGTGATCCATGGCACCGATTGGGGCGAGCTCTTCATGGCCGCGATCGGGTTCGCTGTCGCCGTGATCCCCGAGGGCCTGCCCGCGATCATGACGATCACGCTGGCCATCGGCGTGCAGAACATGGCGCGCCGCAACGCCATCACGCGACGGCTGAACGCCGTCGAGACGCTCGGCTCCGTGACGACCATCTGCTCGGACAAGACCGGCACGCTGACGAAGAACGAGATGACCGTCCGCACCGCCGTCACCCCGAACGGCACGTACGAGGTCACCGGGACCGGCTATGCCCCCGAGGGCGAGGTCAGGCGCGACGGCAGCCCCATCACCGCGAGCGACGCCCACGACCTGGCCACCCTCGCCACCGTCGGTGCCCGCGTCAACGACGCGGAGCTCCAGCGGAAGGACGACGCGTGGGTACTGTCCGGCGAGCCCACCGACGGCGGCATCCGGACCTTCGCCCTGAAGCTCGGGATCGGGGACGCCCCCGACGACCGGGTGGCCGAGGTCCCCTTCGACTCCGGGGCGAAGTACATGGCCACCCTCGACCGTATCGACGGCGGACTGGTCGTCCACCTTAAGGGCGCCCCGGACCGCCTCCTCGAGCGGTGCGACCGGCAGGGCACGAGCCTCGACGACACCGCACCCCTCGACGTCGGGTACTGGGAGGAGCAGGTGGACAGGCTCGGGGCCGAGGGTCTCCGGGTCCTCGCCGCCGCGATCCGCCCCGCCGAGGAGGGCACCACCACGCTGTCCGCCGCGGACATCGACTCCGGCGGCTTCATCCTCGTGGGCCTGTTCGGGATCCTCGACCCACCACGACCCGAGGCCATCGAGGCGATCAGGGCCGTCCAGTCCGCGGGCATCCGCGTCAAGATGATCACCGGGGACCACGCCGAGACCGCCAAGGCCATCGGGGCCGAGATGGGCATCGGGAACGGGAACGGGGCCGTCACGGGAGCCGAGCTGGAGCAGGCCTCCGACGAGGAGCTGCGTGAGATCGTCAAGCGGACCGATATCTTCGCCCGCACCTCCCCCGAACACAAGCTGCGCCTCGTCACCGCGTTGCAGGCCAACGGTGAGGTCACCGCGATGACCGGCGACGGCGTCAACGACGCCCCGTCCCTCAAGCGCGCCGACGTCGGGGTCTCCATGGGGATCAAGGGCACGGAGGCCACGAAGGAGGCCTCCGAGATCGTCCTCGCAGACGACAACTTCTCCTCGATCGGCCGTGCTGTCGAGGAGGGCCGCACGATCTACGACAACCTGCGCAAGGCGATCATCTTCATCCTGCCCACGAACGGGGCGGAGGGGTTCACGATCCTCGCGGCCGTGGCGTTCGGGCTGACCCTGCCGCTGACGCCGGTGCAGATCCTCTGGGTGAACATGGTCACCGCCGTGACCCTCGCGCTCGCCCTGGCCTTCGAGCCCGCGGAACGCGACATCATGAAGCGGCCCCCACGCGACCCGGG
>RZYE01000190.1 GCA_009930425.1 Actinomycetota bacterium
AGGACGGTCTCACCCGCGAGGGTGGCCAGGCCGATGCCGGAGGCGAGGGTCATGCGCCCAGCGTACGGGGTGGGCAGGACGGCGCCGGGTCCCGGTCCGCCTCGAGGTCCGCCGTCAGCGGATCTCGCACAGCACGGTGCCGGCGGAGACGGTGGCGCCCACCGCGGCACTCAGCCCGGCGATCGTGCCGGCCCGGTGCGCCACGAGCGGCTGCTCCATCTTCATGGCCTCGAGGACGACGACGAGGTCCCCCTCCGCCACCTCCTGGCCGTCCGCGACGGCCAGCTTCACGATGGTGCCCTGCATGGGGGCGGTGAGGGTGCCCGTACTCGCGACGGGGGCGGCCGCGCGGCGCCGTCGTCCGGCGCGGGACGGGCCGCGGAACCCGGCGATCCCGCTCCCGGACGGGGTGTTGGCGATGCCCATGCCGGCGGGCAGGACCACCTCGAGGCGCTTGCCGCCCACCTCGACGACGACGCGGTGGGTCTCCGGCTCCCCGTCGACGCCACCGACGACGCCGGGCGAGTCGAGCCGGGCGAGCTCGGCGGCGAAGTCGTTCTCGATCCACGTGGTGTGGACGCGGAACTCCCCGTCCTCCGCCGTGAAGTCGGGGGCCTCGAGGACCGCCCGGTGGAAGGGGACCACCGTCTTCATGCCCTCGATGCGCAGCTCGTCGAGGGCGCGGCGGGCGCGGGCGAGGGCCTGGGCGCGGGTCTGCCCGGTGACGATGATCTTCGCGATCAGGGAGTCGAACGCACCGGAGATGGTGGCGCCGGGCCGCACGCCGGCGTCGAGGCGCACCCCGGGGCCCGAGGGCCAGATGATGCGGGAGATCGTGCCGGGGGCGGGGAGGAAGTTGTTGGCGGGGTCCTCGCCGTTGATGCGCAGTTCGATGGAGTGGCCGCGCCGGTCCACCCGGTCGTAGCCGAGGGCCTCGCCGCGGGCGATGCGGATCTGCTCGGCCACCAGGTCGAGCCCGGTGATCTCCTCGGAGACGGGGTGCTCCACCTGGAGGCGCGTGTTGACCTCGAGGAACGAGATCGTGCCGTCCTGGCCCACGAGGAACTCACAGGTGCCCGCCCCCACGTAGCCGGCCTCGGCGAGGATGCGGCGCGAGCCCTCCTCCAGTGCCTGCTCCTGCTCGGGGGTGAGGAAGGGCGCGGGGGCCTCCTCGACGAGCTTCTGGTGGCGGCGCTGCAGCGAGCAGTCCCGCGTCGAGACGACGACGACGGTGCCGTGCTCGTCCGCCAGGCACTGGGTCTCCACGTGGCGGGGCCGGTCGAGGTAGCGTTCCACGAAGCACTCGCCGCGCCCGAACGCGGCGGTGGCCTCGCGCACCGCGGAGTCGAACAGCTCCGGGATCTCCTCCCGGGTGCGGGCCACCTTGAGGCCGCGGCCGCCGCCGCCGTGGGCGGCCTTGATGGCCACGGGCAGGCCGTGGGCGTCGGCGAAGGCGACGACCTCATCGGACGAGGGGACGGGGTCCGGGGTGCCGGGCACGAGGGGCGCGCCCGCCCGCTGGGCGATGTGGCGGGCGGAGACCTTGTCTCCGAGCGCCCGGATGGCGGCGGGCGGGGGGCCGATCCAGGTGAGGCCGGCGTCGAGGACGGCCTGGGCGAACTCGGGATTCTCGGAGAGGAAGCCGTAGCCGGGGTGGACGGCGTCCGCCCCGGAGCGCTGCGCGATCTCCAGGATCTTGTCCGCCACGAGGTAGGTCTCGGCGGCGGTGGCGCCGCCGAGCGCGTAGGCCTCGTCGGCGAGGATCGCGTGGAGGGCGGAGCGGTCCTGGTCCGCGTAGACCGCCACGGACTCGATCCCCATGTCCCGGCAGGTGCGGATGACCCGCACCGCGATCTCGCCCCGGTTGGCGACGAGGACCTTGCGGACGGCACCTGTCACGTGAGTTCCTCCAGCCTGTGCCTCGTGGGCACGGTCGTCGTATCGATCTCCTACGCTATCGAACCCGGCCCGGCAGGGCGGTTGGTGGAATCGACCAGCTGCATCTCAGGGCTCTTGGCGCGAGCTGACAACCCGGCCGGCGTTCCAGAGCCGGTGGATCGGGACGCCGAGCTGGCCGAGCAGCTCCCGCAGCAGCGGCAGCGACAGCCCGACGACGGTGTGGTGGTCCCCGGCGATCGCGGTGACGTAGGGGCCGCCGAGGCCGTCGACGGTGAAGCCGCCGGCCACCACCAGGGGCTCTCCGGTGGCGACGTACGCCTCGATCTCCTCGTCCGTCAGGTCCGCGAAGTGGACGGCGGTGGTGGCGGTCCTGCCGAGGCCCGCCGGTGCGTCGCCCGGCGCGCCGCCACCGGTCGCGCCGTCGTCGTTCGCCGTGCCGCCGCGAAGGTCGACGAGCCAGTGCCCGGTGTGGAGCAGCCCCCCGCCGCCCCGCATCTGCCGCCACCGCTCCACGGCCACCTCCGGCGTGCCCGGCTTGCCGACCACCTCGCCGTGGATCTCGAGCATGGAGTCGCACCCGAGGACGAGGGCTGGGGCCGCGCCGCGGGCGGTGCGCCGCCGGGCCACCTCCTCGGCCTTGGCGCGTGCGAGCTCGAGGACCACCTCGGCGGCGGGGTGGGGGCCACCGTGACGGGCCCGCGCCGCTGCCATGAGCGTCTCGACGAGGCCGTCCTCGTCGACGTCCGCGACCTCGACCTCCGGGCCGATTCCGGCGGCGCGCAGGGTGGCGAGCCGGGCGGGGGAGGCCGAGGCCAGGACGAGCATCATCCGCGCAGGGCGTCGCGCAGCGTGTCGAGCCCCACGGACCCGACGTCGAGCGCCCGGCGGTGGAAGTCCTTCAGGGAGAACTCCTCGCCGGCCGCGGCGCGCGCCTCGTCCCGGATCTGCTCCCAGAGGCGCTGGCCCACCTTGTAGGACGGGGCCTGCCCCGGCCAGCCGAGGTAGCGGTCCAGCTCGAAGCGCAGGAACCCCTCCGCCATGTTGGCGTTGGCCGACAGGAAGGTCCAGGCCTTCTTCGCGTCCCACGTGCCGCCGCCGAGCTCCTCGGGGGCCGGCTTGCCGAGGTGGACGCCGAGGTCGAGCACCACGCGGGCGGCGCGCAGGCGCTGCCCGTCCAGCATGCCCATGCGGTCCGCGGGGTCGGAGAGGTAGCCCAGTTCGTCCATGAGGCGCTCGGCGTACAGGGCCCAGCCCTCGCCGTGGCCGGACACCCAGGAGTAGAGGCGGCGCCACATGTTGAGCAGCCCGGACCGGTACACGGTCTGGGCGATCTGCAGGTGGTGGCCCGGCACGCCCTCGTGGTACACGGTGGTCTTCTCGCGCCAGGTGCCGAACTCGGTGACGCCGGCGGGCACGGACCACCACATGCGCCCGGGGCGGGAGAAGTCCGCCGTGGGGCCCGTGTAGTAGATGCCGCCGGTCTGGGTGGGGGCGATCATGCACTCGATGCGCTGGACGGGGCCGGGGATGTCGAAGTGCACGTCCTTGAGGGTGGCCACCGCGTGGTCCGCGGTCTCCTGCATCCACTCGCGCAGCGCCTCCGTGCCGTGCAGCTGCCGCGCCGGGTCCGCGTCGAGGCGCGCCATCGCCTCCTCCGGGGTGGTGCCGGGGCCGTACAGCTCGGCGGCGACCGCCTCCTGCTCCGCGACGATGCGGGCGAGTTCCTCCCTGCCCCACTCGTACGTCTCGTCGAGGTCGATGGTGGCGCCGAGGAACAGGCGGGAGAAGCGCTGGTAGCGCTCGCGGCCCACCCCGTCCTCCTCCGGGGCGTCTGGGGCGACCTCCTTGCCCAGGAACTCGGCGAGGTCGGCGTAGGCCTGGCGGGCGTCGCGGGCGCCGCGCTCGAGCGCGGCGGCGAGGGCGTCGTCGGGCGCGTGACCGTCCGGGCGCGCCCCGGCGACGAAGGCGGTGAAGAAGGAGGAGTCGGCGTCGGCGAGGTCGTCGGCCTGCTTGAGGACGGCCTCGACCTGGCGCAGCGCCGGCAGGGTGCCGCGGCGGCGTCCCTCGGCGAGGGAGGCCATGTAGCCGTCCATGGCGGCGGGGAGGGCGGAGAGGCGGGCGGCGATGGTCTCCCAGTCCGCCGTCGTCTCGTGGGCCATGAGGTCGAAGA
>RZYE01000191.1 GCA_009930425.1 Actinomycetota bacterium
TGGCGCCTGTACGAGGGCGAGCAGGTCGCGCTGTCCGCCGTCCGCCTGGGCTTCATCGGCCTGTTCCTGTTCGGCGTGGTGCTCGGCCCGTGGGCGCTCACGAGGGTATGGCGGGCGGAAGGCCTGGGGGTACGGACGAACCTGGGCGAGGTGTTGGGCTGGATGGCCACGTTCCTCGGCCTGATGCACGGCGCGTTCCTTGTCATGTACCTCAGCCTGTGAAAGGAGCAACCATGGACATCTACCTCATGCAGCACGGCGTGGCGGCCACCGAGGAGGAGGACCCGTCGCGGCCCCTGACCGCCGCAGGCCGGGCGGAGGTCGAGCGTGTCGCGGCCCGGGCGCGCGACCTCGGCGTCCGCGCGGACCGGTGCGTGCACAGCGGCAAGCTGCGTGCCGAGCAGACCGCGACGATCCTCGCTGACGCGCTGGGCGCGACGACCGAGGTGCGGTCCGGGCTCTCTCCCTCGGACCCCGTGGGTCCCGTCGCGGACTGGCTTCGGACGGAGGCGACGGCGGCGGGTTGCCTCGCCGTCGTCGGGCACCTGCCGTTCCTCAACCGGCTCGCCTCCGTGCTCGTCGCGGGCGACGAGGACGCGCACGTGGTGCGCTTCCGCAACGCAGGGCTGGTGGCGCTCGCGGAGACGGAGGACGGGTTCGCCGTCTCGTGGGTCCTGCTGCCGGAGCTGGTGGACTGAAGCGAGCACTGGCGGCTTGAATGGACCCGTGAGACTCACGGTCGTCGGCGGGAACAGGGGAACGGGCGCCCACGTCGTCCGGCTGGCGGCGCGGGCCGGCCATGAGGTGACCGTGCTGTCACGGACGGGCTCCGAGGCGCTGCCCGACGGCGTCGTCGACCGGCGGGGCGACGCCACGGATCCCGACACCGTGCGCCGCGCCGTCGCGGGAGCGGATGCCGTGGTGGTGACCGTCGGCGGTGGCACCGCGAACAACCGGGCGGCGGTGACCGAGGCTGCGGTGGACGCGATGCGGCAGGAGGGAGTGCGCCGGCTGGTGGTGCAGTCGTCCCTCGGCGTGGGTGATTCGATGGCGCTCATGCCGGCGCCGGCCCGCCTCTTCGCCCGCACGGTCCTCCGCGGCGCGCTGGCGGACCACGGTGACCAGGAGGCCGCTGCCCGCGCCTCCGGGCTGGACTGGACGGTGGTGCGGCCCGGCGGGCTCACGGACGGCCCTGCGACCGGGAACGTGGTGGCCCAGGAGACGGCCGAGGGGAGGCCGATGCAGGCCCGGATCAGCAGGGAGGACGTGGCCGGCTACATCGTGCGGATCCTCGACGAACCGGAGACCTTCGGCAAGGCCATCGCGCTGGGCGCCTGAGGAGAGGCTCACTCCTCGTACGGCGCGGCTCCCGGTGCGGCGTCCTCGGGCGGGGCAGGCAGCGGCGCGCGTTCCCGCTTCAGCAGGTTCAGGGCGATGATCGCCACGAAGGTGGCCACCATGATCAGGATCGAGGAGCCGAGCTCCGGGTCGGTGCCGAAAACCGGGTTGGACTCGAGGCTCGCGAAGGTGGAGGGGCTCACGGAACGGCTGAAGGTGACCACCTCGCGGCCGTTGCGGTCGATCTCGGTGAGGAGCACCTCCTGCCACGGCCAGATCTTGTTGAGCGAGCCGAGCATGATGCCGGTGAGGACCGCGAGGACGTGGTCCCGATAGCGTTCGTAGCCCCAGTGAAGGATCCGGCTCATGGTGAACACGCCGATGCCCGCTCCCACGGCGAACATGAGGATGATGGGGAGCGCTCCGAGGTCCCCCGTCAGCAGGTCCCGCATCGCCGGGATGATGTAGGAGTACATCCCCAGCAGCAGGAGGACGAAGCTGCCGCTCAGCCCGGGGAGCATGAGCGCGGAGATCGCCAGGATCCCGCTGACCAGCACGAAGCCGAGCGACGTGCGCTGCCCTGACGGCTCGAGGCTCGTGATGAGGAGGGCGGCGGCGGCACCGATCACGACGAGCAGCACCGTGACCCACGTGAACCGGGAGACGTCCCGGCCCACCATGATCGAGGACGCGAGGATCAGGGCGAAGAAGAACGCCCACACCGAGAGCGGGTGGTTCTCGATCAGGAAGGTGATGCCGAAGACCCCCACCACCAGGCCGGTCATCATTCCCACCATCAGCGAGACGATGAACCACAGGTCGATGTGGTCCGCGACCTCGCGGAACCGGCCCTTCGCCACCATCCGCAGCGCGGTGGAGTCGAAGTTGCGGAGGGTGCGGATCAGCTTCTCGTAGATCCCCGTGATGAAGGCGATCGTGCCGCCGGAGACGCCGGGAACCACCTCGGCCAGGCCCATGCCGAGCCCCTTGGCGGACGTGGAGAGGGAAAAGCTCATGGGTGTGGGGTCCGTTCCTCGCTGTTGCCCGCCATCATGCTAGTCGGATTCCCGCCGGCCCGGCTGGCGGCCTACTCTCAGGGGTATGAACAGAGCGTTCCACGGCCGCCTCGAGGTCGTCTGCGGTCCGATGTTCGCCGGCAAGTCCGAGGAGCTCCTGCGGCGGGTGCGCCGCGCCCAGCTCGCAGGCCTTGAGGTGGAGGTGGTCACCCACGCCCTGGACGAGCGGCACGGCGCGGGCCGGGTCGCCTCCCACTCCGGGCTCAGCGTGCCCTCGCACCCGGTCAGCGACGTGCCCGCCCTGGTCGAGCTGGCCCGCGGCCGGCACCTGGACCTCCTCGCCATCGACGAGGCCCAGTTCTTCGGGCCGGACCTGGTCGGGGCGGCCGGTGACCTGGCGGCCACGGGGATCACGGTGGTGGTGGCCGGGCTGTGCGTCACCTTCGACGGCCGGCCGTTCGAGCCGCTGCCCTCCCTCATGGCGCTCGCCGAGGACGTGGTGAAGCTGACCGCCGTGTGCGCGGTGTGCGGGGCGGACGCCGCGTTCCACCAGCGCGTGCGCGCCGACGACGTCGGGGACGCCAGCGTCCCGACCGCAGCGCATGTCGGCGGGATCGAGTCCTACCAGGCCCGGTGCCGCCGGCACTTCGAGGGTGCCCGTTGAACCTGTTCCTCGACCGCGAGGGCCTCTGGACCACCGCCGGCGGCACCGGCCGCGGCGTGATTCGGTCCCTTCCCACCTCCAGCGGGATGGCCCCCGGCCGGGCGTGGCGGCGGCCCGTCGATTCAGGCATGGGGGCCTGGCTCGCCGATCGTCTCGACGACGCCGCCAACCCGCCGACCGCGGGTGCCCTTGCCCTCGCCCGGCTCACCGCCCTGGCGATCCGTGCCGCCGACGAACGGCCCGTGCCCACCCCGGACGGCGAGGGCTGGCGGTGGCGCGCCGCGCCCGGCCCTGTGCTCGCCGCCGAACTGGAGGGTGCGGTGCGGGCGTGCCTCGCCGCCGGCACGGTCGTGGATGCCGAACCCGAGGCCCTGCTTCGCGCGCATGTCGATGCCGTGGTCGATGCCCGCGTCTCCGCCGGCCTCGACGGCCCGCTCCCGCTGTGGCCGACCGGGCGGTCCGGACGAGCCGGTGCCGCGCAGTGGGCCGACCACGTGGTGGCGCGGGCGGCGGCGAACGCGCGCACCGTCGTCGTCCTCAGCCCGCCGGACGGCGACGGCGCCGCGGACGGGTGGACGCTGATGCCGCTGGCGGTCCGCCTCGACGAGCCGACCACCCGGCTGCCGTGGGTGAGCGCGAACCCGGGCCTGTTCGGGGCGGATCCGGGGCTGTGGGAGCGGTGGGCCGCCACCGAGGTGCGCCTGCTGCGGCGTGCCTGGGGCACGGCGCTCCCGGAGGTGCTCGATGGGCTGCTCTCCTGGATCGCCACGTACCGTGCCGACGCCACGCAGGCCCGCCTGCAGTTCGACCCCCCGCCCTTCGAGCTCGGGAACGCCGATGTCCTGCCCTTCCTGGACACGGTGGCGCTGCGGCTGCAGGACGCGGGGTACGACGTCGTGGCCCCCGGTGGACTGTTGCGTGCGGCGGCGGTGCGGCGGCGCCTCGCACGCCGCCCGGACGGCGGGGCCGGGACCCTGCGGGTGACGGGCCTCAACCTCGACGCCGAGGTCCTCGTGGACGGCGAG
>RZYE01000192.1 GCA_009930425.1 Actinomycetota bacterium
CTCTACGTGGGGATCACGCGCGCCCGCGAGCACCTGCAGCTCTCCTTCGCCCGGGCTCGGACCGCCGGCGGACGCGGTTCGCGGAAGCCCTCCAGGTTCCTGACGGGGATCTGGCCCGTCGAGGAGGACGTCCCCACGCGCCCGAAGCGTGCGAGCAACGTCAAGGAGGAACTCGACCCCGCGGACGAGCCGCTGTTCGAGATGCTCCGGCAGTGGCGGGCGGAGGAGGCCACCCGGCTGTCGCGTCCCGCCTACACCGTGCTCCACGACACCACGCTCGTGGCCATCGCGACCGCCAAGCCCCGCGACCTCCGGCAGCTCACCCTGCTCCGCGGCATCGGGGCCACCAAGATGCAGAGCTACGGTCCGCAGCTCCTGTCGGTGGTGGGCGAGTGGCTCGAGTCGCGGCGGACGCAATAATCCGTGGACACCGCCGACAGGCGTGGGTAATGTGTGAGCGCACCACTACGAGCACCGGAAGGAGGCGTGAATCGATGATGATCGCCCGCACGCGCCTCCGTGGCACATCCCTGCCCGCGCGCCCCTCGCGCGCCCGCTCGGCCGGCCGTCCCAGCGCCGCCCACACCGCCCCGAACTCGTAGCTCCCGGTTTCCGACCGGGACCCGCCCGGTCAGGAGACCACCGTGCATCTCGTCGAGAGTGCCACCCCGTGCCAGCAGTCCGACCCCGATCTCTGGTTCGCCGAGGGTACGGCGGAGACCGAACATGCCCGCCTGCTCTGCCACGGCTGCCATCTGCGCGCCACATGCCTCGCAGGGGCGCTCGCGCGGGCGGAGCCCTGGGGCGTCTGGGGTGGCGAGGTCTTCCAGGACGGGCGGATCATTCCCGTCAAGCGGGGGAGGGGCCGGCCACGGAAGGTGGCGTGACGCAGTGACCGCACCGTGGGTGGGGTTCGACATCGACGGGCAGGATCGCGTCGTCGTCGAGCCGCCACCCGCGGGTGGCACCACCCACGAGGAACGCCCTCACCGCCCAGGCCACGAGCGAGGAGGCGAGCTCCAGGTCCTCCACCGGCGTGTCCTCCATCACCATCAGCTGGGCCGCCACCGCCGGCCAGCAGGGGTCGTGGTCCGTACGTGCCAGCTCGAGGCACCAGGTACACGCCGTCGCCCCCGGGACGACGACGGGACCCACCGTGACGCCGTCGCCGACGACGACGGGGAGGTGCGGCACGTCGTGCCGCATGAGCGGTCCGACCCTGACAGGGTCCGTCACCCACGTGTCGGTGAGGATTGCCAGGGCGGGTGACCGGGTGGGCCGGATGGTGTCCGTCCGCTGCCGGCCGTGGGAGGCGGAGACGACCGCGGCACCCCGCGTGGCGAGGAGGTGGCCGGCCGTCACGCTGAGTGGGTGGGTGTCCAGGAGGAGGACGGTGCCGGCGACCGACTCGGGCGGCTCCGGCGCGGCTGAGAGAACGGTGCACAGCTCGTCCCACCGCTCGGGGGCGATGCCCGCCTCCTCGACGGCCCCCGCCAGCCACTGGGGTGTTCGCGGGCGGTTCAGTCCGAGGATGAGCTCCATCTCGTCCGGGGAGAGCCCGGAGAGGACACGGTCGCCGGTGGTCCCGACCTGGAGTTCGCCGGGGTTGCGCCACAGCACGGGTTCACGCAGGTGCATGCTCCACAGGGTGGCAGATTCCTGCCGTGGCCCCGCCTGGGCCTGTGGACAACCTTCAGGAGGGAGGTTCCTCCTCGTCGAGCAGTGCGGCCAGCGCGTCATCGAAGTCCTGGCTGCCGCGGGCACGGGACGCCGCGAACTCCTTCGGGTCGTCCAACTCGGCCGAGGACGGCATGAGATCGGGGTGGGACCACACCGCGTCGCGTTCCTCGATCCCCACGGTGGTGGTCAGGGTGGACCAGAGCTGGGCGGCGTCACGCAGGCGCCGCGGGCGGAGCTCGAGGCCCACGAGGGACTTGAACGTGTCCTCTGCAGGGCCTCCGGCGGCCCGCCGCCGGCGCATGAGCTCGCTGAGGGCGGGCACGTGGTCGAGTTGGCCCTGCACCGCTTCGGTGGAGACCACCTCCACCCACCCCTCGATGACGGCAAGAGTGGTCTCGAGGCGTTCTAGGGCCCGGCGCTGCACCTCGCTGACATCGAGCGCGAACACCCCGGAGCCCATCGCCTCGCGGAGTTGCTCCGGATCGGCGGGGTCGATCTCCCGGAAGGCCCGTTCCATCGCGTCGGTGTCGATCCGGATCTCGCGGGCGTAGGCCTCGACGATCCCCAGAACGTGGGACCGCAACCACGGAGCACCCGAGTAGAGCCGCGCGTGGGCGACCTCCCGAACTGCGAGGAACTGGGCCACCTCGTCCGAGGGGATCTCGAGGCCGTCGCCGAACTCGTCGACGTTGCGGGGGACGAGGCTGACGGCACCGTCGTCGGTGAGGGGGAGTCCGATGTCCGCGAAGCCGAAGGCCTCGCGGGCGAGGGTGGCGACAGCGCTGCCGAGCTGCATCCCGAAGGCGGCACCACCGAGGCGCCGGAGGAGATCGGAGGCCTGGGCCCCCGCGATCCCGAGCCCGGGGACCCGCTCGGTCTCACCTTGGAGGGTCGCGGCGATCGCGGCCACCACGGAGGCGGCCACCGGTTCGGCGAGGCGCTGGAAGGTGGGCAGCGTCCGCTCCACCCAGGAGGCGCGCGACAGCCCCGAGCGAGACCCGCCACTCGGGGGGAGCGTTGTTACCGGATCGAGCCAGAGGTCCGCGACCTGCAGGTACTGACGGGTGCGGGCCTCCTCCGCCGCCGAGAGCGACGGGTCGCCCCCACTGTGGACCTGCTGGCGGGCGACGTCGTGGGCGAGACCCCAGTTGACGGGGCCGTCCCCCGAGGACGCGAGCATCGCCTGCATCTGGTTCACCATCGCCATGAGCTGGCCGGCATCCTTCGGCAGCCCCGCTGCCTCACCCATCGCATCCGGGTCCAGCCCTGCCGCGCGCATCGCCTCGATCGCCTGCGCCGCCGCGTCCTCGCCGAGGAGCGAGCGCAGTACGTCCTCCCAGGAGGAGAATTCGTTCCCTGGCATCGGTCGTCCTTCCGTCGGAACCAACGGTAACGAACAACCGGGGCAGGATGGCATGTCGGGAGCCCGGTTCGCGTGCGGCAGAATGAGGCGTGTGGCACTCTCCGACGACCTGAAGCTCGACCGGCCGGGCTGGATCGTCAGCCTCTCCGGACTGCTGTTGGCCCTCCTGCTGGCGGCGATGATGATGCTTCCGGTGCCCTGGGCGATCCAGCGGCCCGGACCGACCGTCGACACGTTGGGGGAGCGGGGCGGAGAACCGATCATCACGGTCCCCTCCGACCTGCGCCACGAGGACTCCGAGGGTCAGCTCCGGCTGACGACCGTGCGGGTTGCCGGTGGACCGGGGGATCCCGTCAACGCGTTCGAGGTGGTCGAGGGCTGGGTGCGGCGCGACACGGCGGTGGTGCCGCGCGAGGACGCGTTCGACGACAGCCAGGACGCCGAGCAGATCTCCGACTTCCAGCAGGCGCAGATGGCGGCCTCTCAGACCAACGCGGCGGCAGCGGCGCTGCAGGAGCTCGGCTACGACGTCCCGATGGTGCTCCGGGTCGCCGAGACCATCCCGGGTTCCAATGCCGAGGACCTGTTGCTCGCCGAGGACGTGCTGACGGCGGTCTCCCGGGTCGGTGGTGGGCAGCGGGTGGAGCTCGTCGACTTCCGTGACCTCACGGACTTCATGCGTTCGGTTCCCGCCGGCGAGGAGATCGAGGTGGAGTTCGAGCGTGGCAGCGAGACGGCGTCCGCGGTGTTCCCGACCTCGCCCCGCCCGGAGGGGGACGACCGGCCCGGTTCGGTCCTCGGGGTGTACGTCTCCACCGACGTGACACTGCCCGTCCAGGTCGATTTCGATCTCGACAACATCGGAGGGCCATCCGCGGGAGCGATGTTCGCTCTCGCCGTGGTGGACGTCATGACGCCGGGGGACCTCACGGGCGGGGAGGTCATCGCGGGGACCGGGACGATGAGCATCGACGGCTACGTCGGCCCGATC
>RZYE01000193.1 GCA_009930425.1 Actinomycetota bacterium
GTGACGGTGCCCTCCATCCGGCCCGCCCTCGTCGTCGTCCTGACGACGATCTCGATGACCACGCTGAAGGTCTTCGACATCGTCTACTCGATGACCGGCGGCAACTTCCAGACCTCGATCGTCGCGAACGAGTTCTACATCCAGAGCTTCCGGACGGGGCAGCGGGGCATCGGTGCCACGCTCGCCGTCCTGCTCTTCGTCATTATCGTCCCCCTGGTGATCTACAACATCCGCCAGATGAAGCTCTCGGAGGAGCAGCGATGACCACCACGAATCCGAATCCTCCTGTTCCGGCGGCCAAGCCCGATGCAAAGCCCAGGAAGATCACCAAGGCCGAGCAGCGGGCGATCGATGCCAAGAACCGGCTGAGCTCCCCATGGGCAACTGCGGCGGCGATCGTCATCGCGGTTCTCTGGACCGTTCCCACCTTCGGGCTCTTCGTCACGTCCTTCCGCCCCGCTGCGGAGATCCGCACGAGCGGGTGGTGGACGTTCTTCGCGAATCCGGCGATCACCACCGAGAACTACGTCGATGTCTTCACCCGGGGCACCAACAGCTTCGGCAGCGCCTTCGTCAACACGGTGGTCATCACGCTCCCTGCCGTGATGATTCCCATCACGCTGGCGCTGCTCGCGGCCTACGCGTTCGCGTGGATGGAGTTCCCCGGCCGGAACGCCCTGTTCGTGGCGGTCTTCGCACTCCAGATCGTCCCGATCCAGATCACCCTCATCCCCCTGCTCACGCAGTACAACAACTGGGGCATCACGGGGTCCTTCTGGCCCGTGTGGTTGTCGCACACGATCTTCGCGCTCCCACTGGCGATCTTCATGCTGCACAACTTCATGATGGACATTCCCCGGTCGCTCATCGAGGCAGCCAGGGTGGACGGTGCCGGGCACGTGAAGATCTTCTTCCAGGTGCTCTTCCCGCTCCTCGTCCCGGCCATCGCCGCGTTCGGGATCTACCAGTTCCTGTGGGTCTGGAACGACCTGCTCGTCGGTCTGGTTTTCGGTTCCAGCCCTGACGTCTCACCGCTCACCGTCCGCCTCGCTGACCTCACAGGTACGCGTGGTTCCGACTGGCACATCCTCTCCGCCGGCGCGTTCATCGCCATGGTGGTGCCGGTGGCAGTCTTCCTCGGCCTCCAGCGCTACTTCGTGCGCGGGATGCTGGGAGGTGCGGTCAAGGGCTGAGATCCAGCCTGCCAGGGGCCCCGTGGACCACGGTCCGCGGGGCCTCTCGCTGTGCCGGACAGTCTCTCGCTGTGCCAAACAGCCGTTCCCTGAACGGACGATCGGTAGGATCACCGGCACGAATTGGTGCACCGCGAGAGGACGGGGAATCATGGAGCTGCGCAACGGGTTGGCCACGGAGACCGGATGGGAGTTCTTCGAGAGGGCGCTCGACCCGGACCAGATCGCCACCACGGGCAGCAGCTTCATGATCGGCAACGGCTACCTCGGGTATCGGGGCACGCTGGCGGAGTGGGGCCCGGACGAACTGGTCGGCTGCATCGTCGCGGACACCTGGGACACGGCATCGGAGGGAGCCCTCACCGAACTGTGCAACGTCCCCAACGGACTGTTCCTGGCGGCGTCGGTTGACGGACTTCCCGTGCCGGTGAGCGGGACCCACGACTTCGAACGAAAGGTGGACCTTCGCAGCGGGCTGTTCTCCCGCCGATCCGGCTGGCGGGGAGAGGGGGGCGTTCCGGTCTCACTCGTCGAGGAGCGATTCGCGAGCATGGACGACGTCCGGCTCCTGGTGTCCCGCACGCGACTGACCGCCCACGCCCCCTGCGCCCTGACGATCGTCACCGGCATCGACGGCAACGTGTGGAGCCTCAGCGGTGAGCACTTCGCGACCCGGGAGGCGTACGAGCAGGACGGACTGGTGGGCATCGACCTCACCACCGTCGAACTCGGGACGCGGATCTCGGTTCTCGAGGGTTGCCGCGTGAACGGTGCGGAGCCGCGGTCCGCCCACGTGCGCACGGGAGGGAACCGGATCCTCCGGGAGTTCGGGTTCAGCCTGGTGGCGGGTGACGAGGTGGTCGTGGAGAAGGCCGTCTCCATCCACCACGACAACGACGTGGCACAGCCACGCGAGGAGTCGGCCGCCGCGGCGGCCGCGGCGCTGGCCGACGGCTACGACCAGCTGTTCGCCCGCCACTCCCGCCGGTGGGAGGACGTCTGGGCGGCCAGCGACATCGAGGTGATCGGTGACCTCGAGTCCCAGGTCCTCACCCGCTTCAGCCTGTTCCACAACATCATCCACACCCCCTCCCACGCGCGGCTCCCGATCGGTGCCCGGGGACTGTCCAGTCAGGTGTACCAGGGTGCCGCGTTCTGGGACCAGGAGATCTTCAACCTCCCGATGCTCACCTACACCCGGCCCGACCTGGCGCGGAACGTGCTCATGTACCGGCACGACACCCTGCCCGGTGCCTGTCGCAAGGCTGCACGCCTCGGCTACCGGGGTGCGTACTACGCGTGGGCGAGTGGCAAGACCGGGGACGAGCTCTTCCCGGACATCTTCTTCACGGACGTCCTCACCGGCCGCGCCATGCGGAACCACTTCAACTGCTGGCAGATCCACGTCTCGCCCGACATCGTCTACGCGCTGTGGCGCTACTACGAGGCGACCGGGGACTGGTCCTTCATCGTGGAGGGTGGGGCGGAGATCGCCTTCGAGGTGGCAGACTTCCTCGTCTCACGGGCCCACTTCAAGAAGGACAAGAACCGCTTCGAGCTCATCCGGCTGCTCGGACCGGACGAGTACCACGAGAACGTGGACAACAACGCCTACACGATGTACCTGGCCCAGTACGCCCTCGAGAAGGCCGTGGAGATCCACGACGCGATGTCCGAGCGGGCGCCGGCGGAGCTCTCCGCCCTGCTGGGCCGGCTCGGGCTCGATGAGGACGATGTCGCGGACTGGCGGGAGCACGCCGATCTGATGTACCTGCCGAAGCCGGATCCCGGGACGAAGCTGATTGAGCAGTTCGACGGCTACTTCAGCCTGGAGGACGTGACACCGGACGTCGTCCGGCAGAGGTTGATCGACCCCGACGAGTACTGGGGCTGGCCGAACGGCGTGGCCGTCCGGACCCAGGTCCTCAAGCAGGCGGATGTGCTGCAACTCTTCGCCCTGATCGACATCTTCCCGCCCGAGGTGATGCGGGCCAACTACCTCTACTACGAGCCGCGCACCGAGCACGGGTCATCGCTGAGCCCGTCCGCCCATGCCCTCATCGCGTCGAAGGCCGAGCTGCCGGAGGAGGCGTTCCGCTACTTCGAGGAGGCCTCGAGCATCGACCTGTACAACCAGAGCAAGAAGGTGATGAGCGGGGGATCGTTCCTCGGTGGAATCCACACGGCGGCCTGCGGCGCCGTCTGGTTCGTCGTCGTCCAGGGCTTCGCCGGCTTCGAGGTGCACGGCGACGTGCTCCGGTTCCGCCCGGCCCTGCCCGAGCGGTGGGAGGGCCTCCGGTTCCCCCTGGTGTTCCAGTCGAACCACCTCGCCGTCGAACTCCGCCGTGACGCGATCACGGTGACGGCGGCACCCGACAACCCGGGAACGGTCACCATCAGGGTCGGTGACGACGAGCGGCAGGTGGGGCCGGGGGAGTCGGCCAGCCTCGGGTAGGTACGATGGGCGGGATGCGCCACACCACCCCTTGGTCAGTCGTGCCCCTGCCCTCGGGCACGAGCGCCGATCCCGGCCTCTCCCTCACGCAGGACGGCGCCCTGATCCGGCGCACCATCCTCCCGGGCGGGATCCGCGTGCTCACCGAGGACATCCCCTCCACCCGTTCGGTGGCACTCGGCGCGTGGGTGGCGGTCGGCTCGCGCGACGAGGCGGACGAGCACGCCGGAGCGACCCACTTCCTGGAGCACCTCCTCTTCAAGGGCACCGCCACGCGCAGCGCCTACGACATCGCCGCCGCGTTCGACGCCGTCGGTGGGGAGGCCAACGCTGCCACCGCCAAGAACTACACCTGCTACTGGGCGCGGGTCCTCGAC
>RZYE01000194.1 GCA_009930425.1 Actinomycetota bacterium
CGATCCCTTCGACCGGATGCTCGCCGCACAGGCCATCCTCGAGGGATGGACTCTCGTGACGCGGGACCGGGTCTTCTCGAGGCTGACCGGGATCACGACGCTCTGGTGACAGGCGAGAGGCCCGGGTGGTGTCCCACCCGGGCCCCTCGTGCTGTGGTGCTCGTGCTGACGTGTGGGTCCTACGGCTCCACCGTCACCTTGATGGCCTCGCCCTTGGCCACGATGTCGAACGCCTCGAGGACGTTCTCCAGCGGGATGTGCCGGGTGATGAGGTCCTTGACCGGGACCTGGCCGGTGGAGATGTACTCCAGCGCCCGCTTGTTGTGGTCCGGGGAGGACCCGTTCGCGCCGTGGATGTGCAGCTGGCGGTAGTGCACCAGGTTGCTGTCGCACTTGATGAACGGGTCGTTCTTCGGCAGGCCGCCGAAGAAGGAGATCCGGCCGTTGCGGGCGGCCATCGAGATGGCCTGCTCCTGGGTGATGTTGGCCGGGGTGGCGGTGATGATGACGTCCGCCCCGCGGCCGCCGGTCATCTCCATCACCTTGGCCACCACGTCCTCCTTCGAGGAGTCGATGGTGGCGTCCGGCTGGACCGCCTCGGCGGACATCTTCAGCCGCTCGGCGTTGATGTCCACCATCACGATGGTGCCCACCTTGTGCACGCCGCGGGCGATGCGGGTGTGCATGCACCCGATCGGGCCGGCGCCGAAGATGACGGTGAAGTCGCCCTCCTCGATGCCGAGCTGCTCCTGGGCGTTGATCGCGCAGGCGAAGGGTTCGGCGGCGGAGGCCTCGTCGTAGCCCACGTTCTCGGGGATCCGGTTGAGGCCGTCCACCTTGAGGACCTGCTCGGGGACGATCATGTACTCGGCGAAGCCGCCGTCGTACTGGTAGCCCACCGAGGTCTGGTTCTGGCAGACCTCCATCCAGCCCTTCTGGCACTCGTGGCACTCGCCGCAGGGCACGGCCGCGATGGACTGCACGCGGTCGCCCACCTGGAAGCCGCCGAGCGCCTCGGCGCCCACCTCCACCACCTCACCGGCCACCTCGTGGCCCATCGTGGTGACGCGGGTGATGTTGACGTGCCCGTTCTTCATGATCTTGACGTCGGTGCCGCAGGTCGAGCAGTTCTTGACCTTGATCTTCACCTCCTTGGGGCCACACTCCGGCTCGGGGACGTCCTCGACCCGCAGGTCCATCGGTGCGTAGAAGCGCAGTGCCTTCATCTCATTCCTCCTCCGGTGTCAGGATGTCCAACACCTCGTCGACGCTTGTGGTGGTCCGGAGCCGTTCCGCCTTCTCGGGGTCGGCCAGCGCGGTTGCCAGCGCCCCCAGTATGGCGACGTGCTCATTGCTGTTGGACGCGATCGGGATCACGACATGGGCGGTGTTGCCGTCCCAGTCGATGCCGTCCGGGAACTGCAGGAACCCGAGCGCGGCCTTGGTGATGTGCTCCCGCGACTCGTTGGTGCCGTGGGGGATCGCGACGCCGTTGCCCAGGAACGTTGAGGTCTGCACCTCGCGAGCGAACATGCCGTCCGTGTACTCCGGCGTGGCGGCGCCCAGGGCGACCAGGAGGTCACCGGACTGGCGGATCGCCTCGTCCTTGCTGACGGAGGCGAGGCCCAGCTTCACGCCCTCCGGGCTCATCACGCCACGTTCGAGGCGCTTCTTGCGCCGGGGGCGGGTGGGAGCGGCTGCCGGTGCGGCGTCAGGGGCGGCCGACGACGGCGCCGCGACCGGCGTCGTCGTCCCCGCAGCGGCCGGGGTGGCGGGGGCTGCGGCAGCAGTGGCTCCCGTCGCGCTGAGGGACATGTTGTTCTTGATGGCCTGCTCGACCCGGTCGAAGGCCGGGTCGCCCATGTACTGGGAGAAGGGCACGACGACGGCGTTCGGGTTCTTCTTCCGCGCCTGGTCGACGAGACCCTCGTGGGTGAGGACGATCTGGGCGGAGTCGGGGATCCCGGCGACCGGGGTGTGGCGTACCTCGACGCCGTAGGGCGCGAGCCTCTTCCGCATCGTGGAGGCGACCATGACCGAGGAGCCCATGCCGGCGTCGCAGGCGATGATCAGCTCGGTGACATCGGAACCGGAGACGACCGGACCTGCGCCGGCGTGGACGTTGACGTCGGAGGGGAGCTCCGCCGGCTCCTCCTCGGCGAGCAGCTTCTTCTCGCCACGGCCGAAGCCCAGCAGGAACGAGCCCACCACGAAGGAGACCACGGCGCCGGTGGCGACGGTCGCGAACATGGCGAGGTACCCACCGCGCGGGGTGACGGCGAGGTAGGCGAAGATCGAGCCGGGGGAGGCGGGGGCCACGAGGCCCGCGTTGAGGGCGGTGCCGATGAAGAGGGCGGACATGCCGCCGGCGATGGCCGCGAGGATCATCTTCGGCTTCATGAGGACGTACGGGAAGTAGATCTCGTGGATGCCGCCGAGGAAGTGGATGATGATCGCGCCGGGGGTGGAGGCCCGCAGCATGCGGGGTCCGAACAGTGCGTAGGCCAGCAGGATGCCGAGGCCCGGGCCGGGGTTGGACTCCACCATGAACAGGATGGACCTGCCCGTGTCAGCGGACTCGGCAATACCGAGCGGCGAGAGCACGCCGTGGTTGATCGCGTTGTTCAGGAACAACACCTTCGCGGGTTCCACGAAGATGGAGGCCAAGGGGAGGAGTCCGGCGTTGACGAGGGTGTCCACGCCGTCGCCCAGCCAGTTCACCAGCGTGGTGACCACAGGGCCGATCGCGAGCTTGCCCAGGATCGCCATGCCCATACCGAGGATGCCGAGCGAGAAGTTGTCGATCAGCATCTCGAAGCCGGCGGGCACCTTGCCCTCGATCGCGCTGTCCGCGAGCTTCAGGATGTAGGCCGCGAGCGGGCCCATGATCATCGCGCCGAGGAACATCGGGATGTCCACGCCGACGATCACGCCCATCGTGGCGATCGCGCCGATGACGGCGCCGCGCTGCCCGTGCACCATCCGGCCACCCGTGTAGCCGATGAGGAGCGGCAGCAGGTAGATGATCATCGGACCGACGAGGCTCGCCAGTCCCTCATTGGGTGTCCAGCCTGTGGGGATGAACAGGGCCGTGATCAGGCCCCATGCGATGAAGGCCCCGATGTTGGGCATGATCATCCCGGCGAGGTACCCGCCGAACTTCTGGACTCGGGCACGGATCCCGGGTCCTTCCAGGTTCTTGTTCGCCTTGGCGTCTGGTAGCGCCGTTGTCGGAGTACTCATGTCACCTGCTCTCTTCTGACGTCTGTGTCATGGATCCCACTCGGTTGTGTGTGGTTTTGAGTTTGCTTGCGTGGGTATCGCTGCGGATCGTCCAACTCTGGGGGACAAACCCACATGTGTCAAGACCCACACGGTGAATTGGGTCACACTTCGCTGCACCGACATCGCTGCGAGCGGCGTCTCGCACGCTGGTTCGGGGCGAGCCCCGCATGATCGCCCCGGCAACCGATACACCGCTGCAGTTGCCACGGGACGTTGTATGCCACGGCGTCGTCATTCGGCTGCGGTGACGCGAAATGGTGACGGAACGATATACACGGCCTCGGCGGTGGATATCAATCCGTCGTAACCCAACCCGGCGGAACGCCCAAAGGCCGTCAGAGAGTGGTGAGCAGGTCCTCCGTCAGCTCGTCCAGGCTGGGGATGATCGCATCCGCGAGCGCGCGGACCTCCTCGGTCGGCGCATGGAACGACGGCGGTACGTGCACCACCGCCATCCCCGCGTTGTGCAGGGACTTCAGTCCGTTGGTGGAGTCCTCGATCCCGACGGCGTCGCCCGGGTCGACGCGCAACAGTTCGCAGGCCCTGAGGTAGCCGTCCGGGGCGGGCTTGCCGGCAGCGACCTCCTCGGTGGAGACCGTGGCGGTGAAGACGCCGTCCAGTCCGAGTTCGTGGATCACGAGGTCGATCAGTCGCCGCGGTGACGACGACGCCACCCCCACCACATGGTGCTCGGCCATCCGGCGCACGGCCTCGGTGCCG
>RZYE01000195.1 GCA_009930425.1 Actinomycetota bacterium
CCGCGTCTGGAACGATCCGGCCCGCACCGCGATCGTCCGCGAACTGGCGCAGGCGCGGTGGGGGGACGCAGTGATCTCCCTGCCACCGATGCTCGGCGGAGAGGACTTCGCCGCGTTCTCCCAGGTGGCGCCGGCCTGCTACGTGTTCATCGGCGCAGGCAGCGAGGACAAGGGCTTCACGAGCCCCCACCACAGCCCGACCTTCGGCCTCGACGAGGATGCTTTCCCCATCGGGTTGCAGCTCGCGATCGACGTGGTGAGGAATAGTCCGCGCCTGGCCGCCGGCTGATCGATCGGCTCGCGGCCAAGCGCCCGTCAGTCCGCCGTGGCCCGTCCCTGCAGGACCTCGGCGCGGAGCAGGGCGGCCTGGAGGGACTCCCCGATCCGGGGAGTTGCGGCGTACACGTTGTCAGCCCCGAGGACGTCCAGCGCCCCCGTGCTGGCGAGCTGGCGGCGCACGCGCTCGCCGACCCCGCTGAGCACCAGCCAGCTCCCGGCCGCCGCGAGGCGCTCGTGGTACCGGACGATGGTGCGGATGAAGGTGCTGCCCAGTTCCTCCTTGCCCCGCAGCCGGAGCACCACCACCGCACCCGCGGACCCCGGCACCACCTCGGGCAACTGGCTCTCGAACACGCCCGCGGACGCGAAGAAGAGGCTGCCGTACGGGGTGAGCACGACGACGTCGCCCCCCGCGAGCTCACGCGGCGGCTCGACCTCGTGTGGCATCCCATGGGGCTCGAGCACCCACCGCACCACCGTGACCCGGTTCGACTGCCGTGCCACGAACAGGATCACCGAGATCCCCACCCCGGAGAGGACCGCGTACTGCATGGGGACGAGCAGCGTGAGGACGAAGGTGATCGTCATGATCGTTGCCTGCGTCTTGCCGGTCCTCCACACCATGAGGGCCTGGTCCAGCTTGAACGTGCGGTACCCGATCAGCATCAGGAGCGCGGCGAGGGTGGGCAGGGCGATGTACCCCGCGATCGGTCCGGCCAGCAGGACCACCAGGATCATCACGCCGGCGGCGACCAGGTTGGCGGCCCTCCCCCGGCCACCCGCCGCCACGACGATGGCGGTGCCCGACATGGACCCGCCCACCGGCATGCCCCGGAGGATGCCGGCAACGATGTTGGCGATCCCCTGGCCGCGGAAGTCGCCGGACGCGTCCGGGTACCTGCCGTCCGGGTTGGGCTGCGACTGCGCGATCGCCGCACCCTGGACCAACCTGACGAAGGCCAGGGATGCGGCGGGGATCAGGAGGTCGGGCACGGTGGACAACAGCGGCAGTACCGGGGGCGGCAGGCTCTGCGGTACCTCGGCCACGCTGGCCAGGTCCGGGACGCCCAGGCCGGGCAGGAGCGCGGCGGCGCCGGACACGGCGACAACGGCCACGACCATCCCCAGTGGGCCGAGAGCGGTCCGCTCCAGCAGCAGGATCAGGGCGATCGTGAGTGCGGCCACCGCGACGATCGCCCACTGGAAGGAGCCCACGTTCACGAGGGTGTCGACGGCGCGGATCACCCGGTTGTTGCCGCGCCCGTCGTAGCCGGTGACGCCGGCCAGTTGGGCGAGCATGATGTTCAGCGCGACGGCGTTCACGAAGCCGGTGAGGACCGCGTTCGGCACGTAGCGCACCAGCGAGCCGAGCCGCGCCAGTCCCGCAGCCAGCATGAACAGCCCGGTGAGGACCACCAGGGTGGCGAGCGCGCGGGGGCCGTCGGGGCCCCGGAGACCCGGGGTGTCAGCGACGATCACCGCCATCGCGCTCGTTCCCTGCACCGACATGATGACCGAGCTGGTCGAGACCGCACCGGCGAGCGCGCCGAAGAGGTAGCCGTACAGGCCGGCCACGGGGTTGAGGCCCGCCAGCAGCCCGGTGGCCAGGCCGTCGGGCACGCTCACCAGCCCCTTCACCAGGCCCGCCCGCAGGTCGGCCGACGAGGGCGACCTGACGCCAGCGAGGGGGCGCCGAAGCCGCGGCGGCATGGCGCCCCGCCTCAGGGCGTGACGATCTCGAAGTCCGGATCAGTCCGGTCCAGGACCCCCAGCAGCGCAGCGAGCACACTGCGATCGCCATCCAGCTCCGCACCCGCTGCCTCCAGTCCGTCAATCTCGACGTGTCCGGTGAGCAGGCCGAGCAGGAGCTGCATCGGGAGGCGGAGGGTGAGGTCCGGCGTCGTCGGGAGTTGCCGGGCCGTGTGGGACAGCACGCCGTTGTTCAGGGTCAGGCGGTGGACCGCTGAGACGTCGGTGAGGTCGATATCGATGGTGAGGTGCAGGTCCCATGCACGCGGACCGTCCACCCGGATGGCGATCACGTCGAACCACTGCTCCGGGGTGAGTTGGGCGTAGAGGTCGGGGGCGTTCGCGGCGGCCGGCGTGCCGAACGACCCGTGGCGCAACTCATGGGCGGCGGAGAGGTAGGCGCACCGCCAGGTCCCGTTCTCCGCTCCGTAGCCCAGCTGCTCGAAGGTGTCGGCGAGGAGGGCGCGGCCCGCTGCGTGGTCGGGCTCGGCGAACACCACGTGGCTCAGCACCTCCGCGACCCAGCGGTAGTCCCCGGCGGCGAACGAGTCCTCCGCCTTGGCCACCACGGCATCCGCGCCACCCATGAAGTCCACGTAGCGCCGTCCGGCCTCCGTGGGCGGGTGCTTCCACAGGTTGGCGGGGTTGCCGTCATACCAGCCCATGTAGCGCTGGTAGACGGCCTTGACGTTGTGGCTCACCGAGCCGTAGTAGCCGCGGGCGTGCCACGCGTTCTCGAGCGCTGGGGGCATCTGGATGGCCTCGGCGATCTCGCTGCCGGTCATGCCGAGGTTCATCATCCGCACCGTCTGGTCGTGGAGGTACGCGTACAGGTCGCGCTGCAGCTCCAAGAAGTGGATGGCGCGGTCGTGACCCCACGTCGGCCAGTGGTGGGAGGCGAACACCACGTCGGTGCGGTCCCCGAACAGCTCGATGGCCTCGGAGATGTACCGGGACCACGCATGCGGGTCGCGGACGAGGGCGCCCCGGATGGTGAGGATGTTGTGCAGCACGTGGGTGGCATTCTCGGCCATGCACAGCGCCCGGAGGTGCGGCAGGTGGATGTGCATCTCCGCGGGCGCCTCGGAACCCGGCGCGAGCTGGAACTCCATCCGGACGCCGTCGACGACGAGCTCCTGGCCCGTCGCCGTGATCTCGATCGTGGGCGGGATCAGCGTCACGGTACCCGTCGACGTCGTCAGCCCCAGGCCGGCACCGACCTGGCCGCGGGGACCGCGCTCCAGCGACGCACCGTACATGTAGCCGGCCCGCCGCGACATGGCCGTCCCGGCGAACACGTTCTCCGACACGGCGTGCCCGGTGAATCCGGCGGGAGCGATGATCGGTACCGCGCCGGAATCCACGTCCGCCTGGTCCACCACTCCCCGCACGCCGCCGAAGTGGTCGACGTGGCTGTGGGTGTAGAGCACCCCGGTGACGGGGCGGTTCCCGCGATGCTCGCGGTAGAGGGCCAGCGCGGCGGCAGCTGTCTCCACCGAGATCAGCGGGTCGATCACCACCACGCCGGCCTCTCCCTCGATGAAGGTGATCTCCGAGAGATCGAACCCGCGCACCTGGTACAGGCCCGGCACCACCTCGTGGAGTCCCTGGAGGGCACCCAGCTGCGACTGCCGCCACAGGCTCGGGTTGACGGTGTCGGGAGCGGCGCCGGACAGGAATCCGTAGGAGTCGATGTCCCACACCACCCGGCCCGTGCCGTCCCGCACCACGCCGGGCTCCAGGGCGGCGATGAAGCCTCGCCGGGCGTCCTCGAAGTCCTGCTCGTCCGAGAAGGGCAGCGTGGTGGTCAGGTGGCGGTGCTGGGCCCGGATCACGTCGGAGGCCGGCTTCGCGACGGTGCTGAATTCGGGCTCTTGTGACGCTTCCGTGGGTGGTTGAGCGCGTCTGAGAGGGGGCACGCCGTTCTGTCGTCTAGGTTTCTGAGTTGTCTAGAAACAGGAACC
>RZYE01000026.1 GCA_009930425.1 Actinomycetota bacterium
CCACGGCGATCGCCTTGCCGCGCACGAGCCCGCCGGGGCCGAGCGGGGTGGTGGACAGCATCCGCAGCACGCCCCACCGGCGGTCGAAGCCGAGCGCGATGGCCTGGGAGGTGAACGAGCTGGACAGCACCGCCATGGCGAGGACGCCGGCGAGTCCGAGGGCGTCCGCCGGCTCGGGAAGCGCGAAGATGCCACGGTGGAGCGCGACGAGTGCGAGGGCGGGCAGCCCGAAGCTGACGAGGAGCTGCTCTCCGTTGCGCATGATCGTGCGCAGTTCCCACCGGCCCTGCGCCAGGGCGGACCGGACGACGTTCATGCGGACTCCCGGACGATCGACAGGTAGACGGACTCGAGGGTGCGACGCGCGAACGTGAGCGATGCCGTGCCCTCCCCGGCGGCCGCCAGGGCGTCGGTGAGCTCGCGGGCGAAGCCGACGTCCGAACGGTCCACGACCACCGAGACCTCGCCGTCCGGCGAGATGGCCGGGGACCCCCAGCGGGACACGATCGCGGCTGCCCGGGCAGGCACGGCGAGTCCTGCGAGGGCCACGCGGGTGCCGGACGCCAGCTCGTCCACCGTTCCGGCGGCCACCACCCTGCCGTGGTCCATGACGACGACGTGATCGGCGAGCTCCTCCGCCTCCGCGAGGTGGTGGGTGGTCAGGACGATCGCGCACCCCCTGTCGCGCTGCTCCCGCAGGAGCGCCCAGCTCTCGCGACGTGCATGGGGATCCACGCCCGAGCTGGGCTCGTCGAGGAAGGCCAGTGCGGGCCTCCCCACGAGGGCACAGGCCACCGCGACACGCTGGCGCTGCCCGCCCGAGAGACGCCGGATCGGCGTGTCCATGGCGTCGGCCAGCGAGAGCGCCGCCACCAGGTGGTCGAGATCTGCGGGCGTGGGGTAGAACGCGGCGACATGGCCCAGCACCTGGCGGGGGGTGGGTGCCATCGGCAGGCCACCCTGCTGGACCATCACGCCGACCCGTTCCCGGAGCCACTGGTCGTCCGCCGGCGTGCGCCTCGAGCGCCCGAGGACGAAGATCTCGCCGTCATCCGGCTCGCGCAGGCCCTCGCAGCACTCCAGCGTGGTGGTCTTGCCGGCGCCGTTCGGTCCGAGGACCGCGGTGATCCTTCCCGCGGCAGCCGAGAACGTCAGGGAGTCCACGGCCGGCTTCGAGCCGTAGGACTTCCTCAGGCCGGTCACGGAGAGGGCATGGTCCACCCCCATATGGTAGGGCTCGTCCATCATGCGCCCCGTGCTTGCAGCCGGGGAATAAAGCAACAACAATGTTGCTTAATACGGC
This sequence comes from Actinomycetota bacterium, assembly GCA_009930425.1. Taxonomy (GTDB): domain Bacteria; phylum Actinomycetota; class Actinomycetes; order Actinomycetales; family Actinomycetaceae; genus UBA1383. The sequence continues at coordinate 1,304 of RZYE01000026.1, forward strand.
AGGGCGAGCCATCGCGGACGAGAGGAGGCGGACATGAACGACATCGCGCATGACGCCTCCACGCGAGCGCGAGTCCTCGAGCTCATCGCCTCCCTCGGGCCGGTCTCGTCAGCGGAGCTGGCACAGCGCCTCGAACTGACCACGGCAGGGATCCGGCGGCACATCGGGACCCTGGAGCACGAGGGCCTCATCACCGAGCACGAGCCTGCGGGAACCGTCCAGCCCCGGCGGGGCCGCCCCGCCCGGCACTACATCGCCACTGCCCTCGGTCGCGCCCAGCTCTCCAGCGCCTACTCCGACCTCGCCGCCGCCGCCCTCGCCTTCCTGTCCCGGACCGCCGGCGACGCCGCGGTCGAGGCCTTCGCGGAGAACCGCGTCCACGACCTCGAGGCACGCTACGCCCGGGAGGTCGAGGATGCCGGGGCGGACACGCGGAACCGGGCGGTGGCCCTCGCGGACGCCCTGACGAGGGACGGCTATGCTGCGACGGTCCGTTCCGTCGGCATGGACGGCTTCGCGCTGCAGCTGTGCCAGGGCCACTGCCCCGTCCTCGCGGTGGCCCACGAGTTCCCGCAGCTGTGCGACGCCGAGCTCGGCGCGTTCTCCCGCCTGCTGGGCGTCCACGTCCAGCGCCTCGCGACCCTCGCCCAGGGCGAGCACGTGTGCACGACCCACATCCCCGTCCGACCCCGAATCCCGGAAGGAACCCCATGACGAGTCCCACACCGGTGGCGAAGGCTGAGCCCCTGTCACAGGAAGAGACCATTGCGTCCATCGGCCACTACAGCTACGGCTGGCACGACACGGACCTGGCCGGGGTGTCGGCCCGCCGCGGGCTCAACGAAGAGGTGGTCCGGAACATCTCCTCGTTGAAGGATGAGCCCGAGTGGATGCTGAAGCGGCGCCTGCGGGGCCTGAAGCTCTTCGAGAGGAAGCCGATGCCACAGTGGGGTGCGGACCTCTCCGGCATCGACTTCGACAACATCAAGTACTTCGTACGGGCCTCGGAGCGCCAGGCCGCCACCTGGGAGGAACTGCCCGAGGACATCAAGCGAACCTACGACCGCCTCGGGATCCCGGAGGCGGAGAAGCAGCGCCTCGTGGCGGGCGTGGCGGCCCAGTACGAGTCCGAGGTGGTCTACCACCAGATCCAGGAGGAACTCGAGGCGCAGGGCGTCATCTTCCTCGACACCGACACGGGACTCAGGGAGCACCCGGAGATCTTCGAGGAGTTCTTCGGCACGGTCATCCCGGTGGGCGACAACAAGTTCGCGTCCCTGAACACGGCGGTCTGGTCCGGTGGTTCGTTCGTGTACGTGCCGCCGGGCGTGCACGTCGAGATCCCGCTCCAGGCCTACTTCCGGATCAACACCGAGAACATGGGGCAGTTCGAGCGCACCCTGATCATCGCGGACGAGGGCTCCTACGTGCACTACGTGGAGGGCTGCACCGCCCCCATCTACTCCTCCGACTCGCTGCACTCCGCGGTGGTGGAGATCATCGTGAAGAAGGACGCCCGCGTCCGCTACACCACGATCCAGAACTGGTCCAACAACGTGTACAACCTCGTCACCAAGCGCGCCACGGTCGAGGCCGGCGGCACGATGGAGTGGGTGGACGGGAACATCGGGTCCAAGGTGACCATGAAGTACCCGGCCGTCTACCTGATGGGCGAGCACGCCCGCGGGGAGACTCTCTCGATCGCGTTCGCGGGGGAGGGCCAGCACCAGGACACCGGGTCCAAGATGGTGCACCTCGCGCCGCACACCTCCTCCTCCATCATCTCGAAGTCGGTGGCGCGAGGCGGCGGCCGGGCGTCCTACCGTGGCCTCGTGCAGGTGATGGAGAACGCCGCCCACTCGAAGTCGAACGTGCTGTGCGACGCGCTGCTCGTCGACACGATCTCCCGCTCGGACACCTACCCGTACGTGGACGTCCGCGTCGACGACGTCGAGATGGGCCACGAGGCCACGGTCTCCAAGGTGTCCGAGGAGCAGCTGTTCTACCTCATGAGCCGCGGCCTCGAGGAGACCGAGGCGATGGCGATGATCGTGCGGGGCTTCGTCGAGCCCATCGCCCGCGAGCTCCCGATGGAGTACGCCCTCGAACTGAACCGCTTGATCGAACTCCAGATGGAAGGCTCGGTGGGCTGATGGAGACCACGACCCTGGATCACTCCTCCGCTCGCCTCGTGGGCGACCATTCCCACGGGGCGGTTCCCCAGAGCGACCGGGCCGAGCGCATCGCGTCCTTCGACCCCGCCGACTTCCCGATGCCGACCGGCCGCGAGGAGGACTGGCGCTTCACCCCCGTGGACCGCCTGGCGGGGCTGCTCGCCTCCGGGCCCACGGATGCGCGTCTCGTGCTGACCAGCCGGCTTCCCGAGGGCGTGACGCTCACGGTGGTGGACTCCGCCACCGCGCGTGCGTCCTCCCCGTTCGCGCCCGGTGACCGCCCGGCGGCGCTCGCCGTGGCCAACTCGGAGGGCGCGTTGCGGCTGGAGGTGCCGGCCTCCTTCACCGGCGAGCCCGTGGTCCTCAACCTGGACGGCACGGGCGGCACCGTCTTCGGACACCTCAGCGTCCATGTCGGCGCCAACGCCGAGGTCATCGTGGTGGTGCGCCACACCGGCACCGCGGAGTACAGCGCCCGCGTGGAGCTCACGGCGGACGAGGGCTCGCACGTCACGTTCGTCTCCCTCCAGGAGTGGGATGACGACGCCGTGCACCTCGCCGAGAACGCGGTGGCCGTGGCGAAGGACGCCACCGTGAAGCACGTGGTGGTCACGCTCGGCGGTGCGCTGGCGCGCGTCAACACGTCCGCCCGGTTCACCGGCACCGGGGGCAACCTGGAACTCCTCGGCCTCTACTTCACCGATGCCGACCAGCACCAGGAGCACCGGCTCTTCGTCGACCACGCCGTCCCGAACTGCGTCTCGCGCGCCACCTACAAGGGCGCGCTCCAGGGCGAGGGGGCCCACTCCGTGTGGGTGGGGGACGTCCTCATCCGCAAGGAGGCCGAGGGCACCGACACCTACGAGCTGAACCGCAACCTGGTCCTCACCGAGGGGGCGCGCGCCGACTCGGTCCCCAACCTCGAGATCGAGACCGGGGAGATCGAGGGGGCCGGTCACGCGTCGGCGACCGGGCGCTTCGACGACGAGCAGCTGTTCTACCTCCGCTCCCGGGGCATCCCCGAAATGGAGGCGCGCCGCCTCGTCGTCCGGGGCTTCTTCGCCGAGCTCATCTCGCAGATCGGCGTTCCCGAGGTCCAGGACGAGTTGATGGACGCGATCGAGGCCGAGCTGGGACGGTCGCAGGGATGAGCGAGCACGTCTGCGCCGTCGGCGACCTCGCCCCTGGCGAGGCGATGCGGACCGAGGTCGACGGCGTCGCCGTCGCCGTCGTCCGCGACGAGGCCGGCGGGTACCACGCCATCGGCGACGCCTGCACCCACGGCAACGTGAGCCTCTCGGACGGCGAGGTCGAGGGCGCCACCATCGAGTGCTGGCTGCACGGCTCCACCTTCGACCTGCGCACCGGCCGGCCCCTGTCCCTGCCCGCCACGAAGCCCGTTCCGGTGTACCTCGTCACCGTCGAGGGCGAGGCCGTCCTCGTGGACGCCACCACCGTCACCAACGACCAGTAAGGAAGAACGCGAATGTCGACCCTCGAGATCCGGGACCTGACGGTCCAGGTCCAGACCAACGAAGGCCCCAAGCAGATCCTCCGGGGCGTGGACCTGACGGTCCGCTCCGGGGAGATCCACGCCATCATGGGGCCGAACGGCTCCGGGAAGTCCACCCTCGCGTACTCCATCGCGGGCCACCCCAAGTACGAGGTGACCGGCGGGGAGGTGCTGCTCGACGGCGAGGACATCCTCCAGATGAGCGTGGACGAGCGTGCCCGGGCGGGGATGTTCCTCGCGATGCAGTACCCCGTGGAGGTCCCGGGGGTGACGGTGTCCAACTTCCTGCGCACCGCCAAGACCGCCATCGATGGCGAGGCCCCGGCCCTGCGCCACTGGGTCAAGGAGGTCCGCGAGGCCATGCAGCGCCTTCGGATGGACCCCGCGATGGCCCAGCGGGACGTGAACGCCGGGTTCTCCGGCGGTGAGAAGAAGCGCAACGAGATCCTGCAGATGGAGCTGTTGAAGCCGCGATTCGCCGTGCTCGACGAGACGGACTCGGGCCTGGACGTCGATGCGCTGCGCGTCGTCTCCGAGGGCGTCAACCGGGTGCACGAGACCACCGATGCGGGCATCATCCTCATCACCCACTACACCCGGATCCTCAACTACATCAAGCCGGACTTCGTGCACGTGTTCGTGGACGGCAGGGTGGCGGAGGAGGGTGGGCCCGAGCTCGCCGACCGCCTCGAGGCGGAGGGCTACGACCGCTTCGTGGGTGCAGGGGCCTGATGACCTCCCTGCGCGGTGAGGTGAGCACGCTGGGTGCCGGCGAGCTCGCCTCGCTGCGCGCCGACTTCCCGATCCTGGGGCGCACGGTGAGGGGCAAGCCGCTCGTGTACCTCGACTCCGCCGCGACCTCCCAGAAGCCCCGCAGCGTCATCGACGCGGAGTCACGGTTCTACGAGCGGTCCAACGCGGCCGTGCACCGGGGCGCGCACGCACTGGCGGAGGAGGCCACGGACGTCTACGAGGCGGGCCGTGACCACCTCGCCCGCTTCCTCGGGGCGCGTCCGGAGGAGGTCGTGTGGACGAAGAACGCCACCGAGGCGCTCAACCTCGTGGCCTACGCCCTCCAGAACGCCACGCTCGACGGTTCCCGGCTCGCCCTTGGCCCCGGCGACGAGATCGTCGTGACGGAGGCGGAGCACCACGCCAACCTCGTGCCCTGGCAGCAGTTGGCGCGCCGGACCGGGGCCCGGTTCCGGTGGCTCGGGGTGGACGAGCACGGGCGCATCGATCCGGCCACGCTCGACGTGGTCAACGAGCGCACCCGCGTGGTCGCCTTCACCCACGTGTCGAACGTCACGGGGGCCATCTCGCCGGTGGCGGAGATCGTGGCGGCCGCCCGTGCGGTGGGGGCGTTGACGGTCCTCGACGCCTGCCAGTCGGCGCCCCACCTCCCGCTCGACGTCCGCGCGCTCGGCGTGGACTTCGTCGCCGTCTCCGGCCACAAGATGCTGGGCCCGACGGGTGTCGGCGCGCTGTGGGGGCGTGCCGGTCTGCTGGAGGCCCTGCCACCGTTCCTCACCGGCGGGTCGATGATCGAGGTGGTGACGATGGAGGAGACCACCTTCATGCCGCCGCCTGCGCGCTTCGAGGCCGGGACGCCCATGATGGCGCAGGTCGCCGGCCTGGATGCCGCCCTCACCTGGCTCGAGGAGGTCGGCATGGACCGGGTGGCGGCCCACGAGGCCGCGCTCACCGCCCGCCTCGTCGACGGCGTCACTGCCCTGGACGGCGTTCGCGTGCTCGGGCCGGACACCGCCGAGGGGCGTGTGGGGCTCGTGTCGTTCGCGCTCGACGGCGTCCACCCCCACGACGTCTCCCAGGTGCTGGACGCCGACGGCATCGCCATCCGGGTCGGGCACCACTGTGCCCAGCCCATCCACCGCCGGCTCGGCGTGCACGCCTCCGCCCGCGCCTCCCTCGGCGTCTACAACACGGCGGACGAAGTAGACTACTTCGTCGACAGGCTCGCCCACGTCAGGAAGTTCTTCGGAGTCGCATGATGGCTGAACTGGAACAGCTCTACCAGCAGGTGATCATGGACCACGCCCGCCTGCGCCACGGGTCCGGCCTGCTCGCCGACTTCGACGGCGAGTCCTTCCAGGTGAACCCCACCTGCGGCGACGAGGTCCGGCTGCGGGTGAAGCTCGCCTACGACGGCGAACCCACGGTCGCCGCGATCGGCTGGGAGGGCCAGGGGTGCTCGATCTCCCAGGCGTCACTCTCCCTCATGCACGACCTGGCGGCAGGCCACACCCTGCGGGAGGTGGAGGACCTGGGCGAGCTCTTCCGCCAGATGATGCACTCCCGGGGGGACTTCCCGGAGGAGAAGGCGGACGAGCTCGAGGACGCCTCCGCGCTCGTCGGGGTCTCGAAGTTCCCCGCCCGCGTCAAGTGCGCACTCCTCGGCTGGATGGCGCTCCGCGGCGCCATTGCCCAGGCCCTCGCAGAACCAACGGAGGAACAATGACCATGCCCACCACCGCGGCCGACGTCGAGGAGGCCATGCGGGACGTCATCGACCCCGAGCTCGGGATCAACGTCGTCGACCTCGGCCTCGTCTACGGGGTCTCGATCGACCAGAACAACGACGCCGTCATCGACATGACGCTGACGTCCGCGGCCTGCCCCCTGACCGACGTGCTCGAGGACCAGGTCGCGACCGTGCTCGACGGGCTGGTCCGGTCCGCCCGCATCAACTGGGTCTGGATGCCCCCGTGGGGCCCCGACAAGATCACCCCTGACGGGCGCGAGCAGTTGCGCGCCCTCGGCTTCAACGTGTGATGCCCACCCACTCCCGCACCCCGCAGCGCGTGTACGTGGTCCGGCGGATCGCGGCGCTCGCCGTCGTCCTCCTCGTGGCAGTCCTCGGCACCTGGGCCGTCAGCCGGGCCTTCGGACCCGATCCGGCGGCGGAGGCGCCCACCGCCGGAGCGACGGCGCCGGTGGCCACGGTCGAACCGTCCCCGACCCCGAGCCCGACCACGGAGCCGGAGCCCGACCCCGTCACCTTCACCCTCGTGACCGCGGGGGACGTGCTGCCGCACGCCACCGTGAACCGCAACGCCCAGACCGCGGACGGTGGCTACGACTACGCACCCCTGATGGAGCCGGTGCGGGAGTGGATCGAGGGCGCGGACATCGCACTGTGCTCGCTGGAGGTCCCGCTCGCACCTGTGGGAGAGTCGGTGACCGCCTACCCGGTGTTCGGTGCGCCGGAGGAGCTGATCACCTCGCTCCAGGCGGTCGGGTGGGACGGGTGCGCGACCGCCACCAACCACTCCCTCGACCGCGGCGTCCCCGGGCTGGTTCGCACCATCGAGGTCATGGACGAGGCCGGCATGGGCCGAACCGGGACCGGCAGGAGCCCGGAGGAGACCACCAGCGCGCAGTTCTACGAGGTGGAGAGGGACGGGGTTTCCTTCACGCTGGCGCACCTCTCGGCGACCACCTTCCACAACGACTACACCGACCCGGCGCAGTACGCGGACTCCCTCCACGCCCTCGAGGCGGAGAACATCGTCGATCTCGCACGCGAGGCGCGGGCTGACGGCGCCGACATCGTGCTCTTCACCCCCCACTGGGGCCAGGAGTACTGGGACGACCCCGACGGCCTGCAGCAGGACATCGCCACCACCCTGGCGGCCTCGGGCGAGGTCGACATCGTCCTCGGCGGCCACTCGCACGTCCCGCAGCCTCTCGTAAGGCTTGACGGCGGTCCGGACGGCGAGGGCATGTGGGTCGGGTACTCCATGGGCAACTTCCTGTCCAACCAGGACGAGAAGTGCTGCACGATCAACACGGCGACCGGGCTGCTCGTGCGTACCGAGATCACCGTCGACGGCGATGACGCCGCCGTCACCGGCGTCACCTGGTCCGCGGCCACGATCGACACGGACGGCCGGCAGCGGCTGCACCCCATCCAGGCGCTCCTCGACGGCGGGACCCACCCGGACCTGACGCTCACCGACGCGCGCGTGCAGTCCCGCTGGGACTCGCTGGTCGCGGTGCTGGGACTCGACTCCTACGACCCGGCCCCGCCGCCCGTCGGTGGCGCCGAGGTCACGGTCGTCCGCCGCTGACGATCGGCGGCTGAGGATCCACAGCCGATCGCCGTTCCCGACGACCGGCTGGTGCTCAGAGGTCGGCGCCGCTGACGGCGAAGGTGTCGCAGGACTGGACCGTCCCGCCCTCGTACCCGGTGGCGAACCAGCGCATGCGCTGCTCGGAGGTACCGTGCGAGAAGGTCTCCGGGATGGCGCGGCCCTGGGTCCTGATCTGGATCCGGTCGTCGCCGACCGCGGCCGCCGCGCCGAGCGCGTCCTCGAGCTGCGCCCTGGTCGGGGGCTCCAGGAAGGTGACGCCGGTCTCGGGGTCCACCGTGGAGGAGGCGTGCCGCACCCACATGCCCGCGAGGCAGTCCGCCTGCAGCTCGAGCCGGACTGCGCCGGAGGTGGGGCCGGTGTCCTGCATGCTCACCTGGCTCAGGTAGCCGAGCTGGTTCTGGATGTGGTGCCCCCACTCGTGCGCCACGATGTACTCCTGCGCCAGCGGGGCGTTCTCCGCCCCCAACTGGGTCTCCAGGGTGTCGAAGAAGGAGACGTCGAGGTACACGGACTGGTCGGCGGGACAGTAGAAGGGGCCAGTCGCGGACGATGCCTGGCCGCAGGCGGTGTTGACGGAACCGTCGAAGATCTGGAAGCCGGGCATCACGTACTCGATGCCGGCCTGCGCGGGCAGCGCCTCCTCCCAGAGCGCGTCGAGTGACTCGGCGGTGGCCACCATGCGGCACTCCACGTACTGGTTGGCGGCCTCGCCGCTCACGCAGTGCGAGATGTCCACCCCTGCCGTGTCGGTCGCGGTCGAGCCTCCCCCGAGCACCCCGGACACGTCCACGCCGGTGAACATGAAGATGAGCAGGGCGATCAGGCCGCCGATGCCACCCACGGCCGCACCGGTGCCCCCACCGCGCGACGTCTTGATGCGGTTGGGATCCGTGCGGATGCCCTCGTTGAACGTCACGTGAACCTCCTCGTCACAAGAAGCATAGGGCGGCACTGGGTGCCTTGCCTGCGATAATGGTCCGGCCATCGTCCGACGGAAGCGACAACGCCACGTGATAACAGTCCAGGAACTGTCCCTGCGCATCGGGCCGCGCGAGCTCATCCACGCCGCCTCGTTCCGCGTGGACCGGGGCATGCGCATCGGGCTCGTCGGGCGCAACGGCGCCGGGAAGACGACCCTCACGCGGCTGCTCGCGGGCGAGGAGGTGGCCTCGGACGCACTGTCGTGGGAGGGGACGATCTCCCGCTCCGGTTCCGTCGGCTACCTCCCGCAGGACCCTCGCACCGGCGATCTCGACCAGCTGGCGCGCGACCGGGTGCTCTCCGCCCGCGGCATCCACGAGGTGCTGCGGCGCATCCGGCGCGCGGAGGACGAGATGTCGACCGCGACCGGCGCTCGCCGTGACCGTGCCATGGAGCGATACGTGCGCCTCGATGCCGAGTTCACCGCGCAGGGTGGATGGGCGGCGGAGTCGGAGGCCGCCCGCATCACCGCCAACCTCGGGCTGCCCACCCGCGTCCTCGACCAGCCGCTCGCCACCCTGTCGGGCGGCCAGCGCCGCCGGGTGGAACTGGCGCGCATCCTCTTCTCGGACGCCGAGACCCTCCTGCTCGACGAGCCGACCAATCACCTCGACCACGACTCGGTGGTGTGGCTGCGCGACTACCTGAAGGCCTTCGCAGGGGGGCTCGTGGTCATCTCCCACGACGTCGAGCTGTTGCGGGCCACGGTGAACAACGTCTTCCACCTGGACGCCAATCGCGCCGAGCTCGACGTGTACCACCTCGGCTGGGATGCCTACCTGAAGGCACGCGAGGACGACGAGAAGCGCAGGCGCCGTGAGCGCGCCAACGCCGAGCGCAAGGCCGGCGCACTGCTCGCCCAGGCCGACAAGATGCGGGCGAAGGCCACGAAGGCGGTGGCCGCCCAGAACATGATCCGTCGAGCGGAGCGGCTCCTCGGCGAGCTGGAGTCCGAGCGTGCCTCCGACAAGGTGGCCCACCTGCGGTTCCCGGACCCCGCGCCCTGCGGCAAGGTCCCACTGAGCGCCGCGGACCTGTCCAAGTCGTACGGGTCGCTGGAGGTGTTCACCGACGTCTCGCTGGCGATCGACCGCGGGAGCCGGGTCGTGGTCCTCGGCCTCAACGGTGCCGGCAAGACCACGCTCCTCCGCCTGCTCGCCGGCATGGAGCGCCCCGACACCGGGGAGGTGGTGCCCGGGCACGGGCTGCGCCTCGGCTACTACGCCCAGGAGCACGAGAACCTCGACCTCGACGCGACGGTCTACGAGAACCTGCGTCACGCGGCTCCCGACCTCGACGACACGCGGGTGCGCAGCGTGCTCGGCTCGTTCCTGTTCTCGGGCGACGACGCCGAGAAGCCCGCCCGCGTCCTCTCCGGAGGTGAGAAGACCCGACTCGCCCTCGCGCTCCTGGTGGTGTCCGCTGCCAACGTCCTGCTTCTCGACGAGCCGACCAACAACCTCGACCCGGCGTCGCGCCGGGAGATCCTGGGAGCCCTGCGGACCTTCGCGGGCGCCGTCGTCCTCGTCACGCACGACGAGGGGGCGGTGACCGCCCTGCAGCCCGAGCGGGTCCTCCTGCTGCCCGACGGCGACGAGGACCTCTGGTCCGACGACTACGCCGAGCTCATCTCGCTGGCCTGAGCGAGCTGCGCGTCGACCAGATCGTCCTCGGCCACCTCGTCGGCCCGCCTGCGCCGGGGGCGCACCGCGTCGTCCTCCTCCTCGCGGCGGGCCAGGACCACCACGCCCACGGGGATCGCGGCTGCGAAGAACCACCACTGGAACGCGTAGCTGAGATGGGGGCCCAGGTCGCGCTCCGGCTCCGGATGGGGCCGCAACGGCGGTGCCACGTCGACCGCCTGGCCGTAGCCCTGCACCACCGGGACATCGTCCAGGTCGGCGCCCGACGCCCGCACCACCTGCGAGGTGTGCAGGGTGTAGACCTGCCCGGGCGGCGGGACACGGTCCACGGCGCCCTCCTCCACCCTCATGCGCACCAGCACGTCGCGCTCGCCGGGCGGGAGGGAAGGGATCGAGGCGTCCGCCGGCACCCACCCGCGCGACACTACGACGGCGACGTCACCGCCGTCGTCCCTCTGGGCGAGCAGCACGGCGAGGACGTGCAGCGCCGGGGTGGCCGAGACCGGCCGGTTGCGGAGCAGGACGGTCGATCCCTCGACGTACTCCCCGGTCAGTCGCACCGCCTGCCACTGGGAATCGGGAGGGACCGTGAGCCCCCGGGCGACGAACTGGTCGAGGGTGATCACGGGGGCGTCCCAGTTGGCGTCCACCTGGGCGACGGCCTCGACCCTGGCCTCGTGACGCCCCCACTGCCACAGGCCCAGCGCCACGCAGACAGCGGACGCGACGAGGGCCCCCAGCGCGAGGCCGAGCCACCGGCCGGTCCTCAGGTGGGCGTGGCGTCGCTCCACCCGTGGCTCCGGCGTCATCGCAGGTACTCCGTCCGGGGGTCGTAGAGCTGCACCGCTCCCGGTTCCTCCAGCACCACGCCGGCGTCCGGTTCCCCGGCACGCTCCCTCCCGGCGTTGGCGACGACGACGGCGACGTACGGCAGCACCACCGCGCCGGCCACGAAGATCCACCTCCAGGGGTCCGGGGTGAGGACGGCGAGGAAGAGGCAGGCGGTCCGGATGGCCATCGAGACCAGGTAGCGGATGTTGCGATCGTGGAGATCCTCGGACAGGGCGCGCCGCGCCGAGGTGATGGAGTGGACCTCCTCACCCTTCCGGCGGCGTTTTGTGCGCACTACTGCAGGCTAACCCCCCGAACACTGTGGCGGAACACCAAGGCGCCGGGTCGTGCGGGCGCCCTATGGTCGAAGGGATGAGTGAACAACAGGGACGAAGCGTGGTCATCACCGGCGCGAACCGGGGGATCGGGCGGGCGATCGCGGAGCGGATGGTGGCCGACGGCCATCGCGTGGCCACGATCTTCCGGTCGGGAGAGCTCCCGGACGGGGTGTTCGGGGCGGTGGGGGACGTCACCGACACCGCGGCGGTCGATGCCGCCTTCAGCGCCATCGAGGCACACCAGGGGCCGGTCGAGGTGGTCGTCGCGAACGCGGGGATCACGCGGGACCAGCTCCTCATGCGGATGAGCGACGAGGAGTTCGACTCCGTGCTGTCCACCAACCTCGCCGGTGCCTTCCGGGTCGCACGCCGTGCGTCCAAGGGCATGGTGCGCGCCCGCTTCGGGAGGATCATCCTGATCTCCTCGGTCGTGGCACTCTACGGTGGTCCCGGCCAGGTCAACTACGCCGCCTCGAAGGCAGGCCTCGTGGGCATGGCCCGTTCGATCACCCGTGAGTTGGGCGGCCGGGGCATCACGGCGAACGTGGTCGCCCCCGGCTTCATCGACACGGACATGACCGCCGCGCTGCCACCTGCCCAGCAGGACAGGTACCGGGAGGCCATCCCGGCCGGGCGGTTCGGATCGACCGCCGACGTTGCCGCTGCGGTAGCGTTTCTCGCATCCGACGACGCCGCCTACGTCTCGGGGGCCGTGCTCCCCGTCGACGGCGGCCTGGGAATGGGTCACTAGGAGGGCACATGGGCGGAATCCTCGAAGGCAGGTCGGTGCTGGTCACCGGCGTTCTGCGCGACAACTCGATCGCCTTCCACGTGGCGCGGCTCGCGATGGAGCAGGGGGCGACGGTGGTGCTGTCGTCGTTCGGCCGGCAGTACAAGCTCACCGAGCTCTCGGCACGCCGGCTGGACGGGGCGGTGCCGATCGTGCAACTCGACGTGTCCAACCAGGAGGACCTCGACGGGCTGGCGGACGCCGTCCGCGAGCACACCGACCACCTCGACGCGGTGGTCCACTCCATCGGCTTCGCGCCCCAGTCGGTGCTCGGCGGGAACTTCCTCTCCGCCCCCTGGCCGGACGTCGCCACTGCACTGGAGATCTCGGCGTACTCGCTGAAGTCGCTGGCGGTGGCGGCACGGCCGCTGATGACCGATGGGGGCGCCGTCGTCGGCCTGACCTTCGACGGCTCCGTGGCCTGGCCCGTCTACGACTGGATGGGCGTGGCCAAGGCGGCGTTCGAGGCCACCGCCCGCTACCTCGCCCGCGATCTGGGTCCGGACGGCATCCGCGTCAACCTCGTCTCCGCGGGCCCCATCCGCACGACGGCCGCGACCCACATCCCCGGGTTCGAGGTGATGGAGGGCCGGTGGGACGAGCGCGCCCCGCTCGGCTGGGACGTCCACGACCCCGAGCCCACCGCGCGGAGCGTCGTGGCGCTGTGCTCCGACTGGTTCCCGGCCACCACCGGCGAGATCGTGCACGTCGACGGCGGCGTCCACGCGATGGGGCAGTGACCGAGGTCCGCACCCTGGTGCTGATGCGGCACGCCCGGGCGGAGCCCACCGGTCACCTCGGGGACCGCATGCGGCCACTCGCCCAGCACGGCCGTCAGCAGGCGAGCCAGCAGGGGCCACGCCTCGCGGACGTCGCCGGCCCCTTCGACGTCGCCCTCGTCTCGAGTGCCCTGCGCGCCGCCGAGACCTATCGGCTCCTCGCCGCCGGCGACGAGACGTATCCGAGGGCCAGGCTGATCGACGAGTTCTACGCGGCCGGGGCCCGTCACCTGCTCGAGTCCCTCCGGCACCTGCCCGAGACGGCGCGCCGGGTCATCGTCGTCGGCCACGAGCCGACGATGAGCTCGCTCGCGGGGATGCTCCACGACTCCCATGACGAGCTCGTGCCGCAGTTGGCCGCCGGCATCCCCGTTGCCGCCGCCTGCATCGTCGACGTCGGCGTCGCATGGGGGCAGCTCGATCGCAGGTGCGGCCACGTCCGCGGGATCCTCCGCCCCGAGCACTGACCCGTGCCCTCCACCGCCCCGGGCCCTGCGAGGGTCAGTGCAGGAGGTGGACGAACAGGCCGGAGCGGAGCTTCGGCTCGAACCAGGTCGACTTCGGCGGCATGATCATCCCTGCGTCGGCGACGGCGAGCAGCTCATCCATCGAGGTGGGGAAGAGCGCGAAGGCGACGGCGGCGTCGCCCCCGTCGACCCATTCCTCCAGCTCGCCCAGGCCCCGGATTCCCCCCACGAAGTCGATGCGCTCGTCCCGGCGAGGGTCCCCGATGCCGAGGACGGGGGAGAGGAGCCGGTCCTGCAGGATGGACACGTCGAGGGAGCCCACCGGGTCAGCCGGATTCCACGTCCCGGTCCGTGCGCGGAGCCTGTACCAGCTGCCCGCCAGGTACATCCCGAACTCGTGGGGGGCGGTGGGGGCGGGATCGCCCGTCGCAGCCTCCACCTCGAAGCCCTCCCCGACACGATCAAGGAACTCCTCGATGTCGCTGCCCGCGAGATCGGCCACCACCCGGTTGTAGTCGAGGATGCGCAGCTGGGCATCCGGGAAGGCCACCGCCATGAAGTGGTTGAACTCCTCCTCGCCAGTCCACTCCGGGTTCTGCTCCCTGCGCAACAGCCCGATTCGCGCTGCCGACGCCGTCCGGTGGTGCCCATCGGCGACGTAGAGGTTCCCCATCTCGCCGAAGGCGGCGCGGAGTGCCTCGATGTCCTCCGCCTCGTCGACCCGCCACAGGGTGTGCCCGACGCCGTCGGAGCTCGTGAAGTCGTGGAACGGGGCGGCCGCCATCACCCGTGACGTCACGGCGTCGACGGCCGGGCTGTGGCGGTGCGTGAGGAAGACGGGCGAGGGATGGGCATCGCAGGCGTCCATGTGGCGAACGCGGTCCTCCTCCTTCTCCGCACGGGTGAGTTCGTGCTTCCGGATGACGTCGGCCAAGTACTCGTCCACGGACGCCAGCCCGACCACCCCGACCTGGGCGCGCCCGTCCATCACCTGCCGGTAGACGGAGAAGGTGGGGACCGGGTCCTGCGTCATCAACCCCTCGTTGACGTACCGGTCCAGGTTGAGCCGTGCGGTCTCGTACACCCTCGGGTCGTGCGGATCGGTCCCCGGGGGCAGGTCCACCTCCGGCTTCTCCACGTGCAGGAAGGACAGGTGGTGGCGGGCGACCTCTGCGCGCGCCTCGTCGGTGTCCAGCACGTCGTACGGCAGCGAGGCGATCTCGGCGGCGAGGTGCGGGACGGGTCGCAGGGTGCGGAAGGGCCTGAAGTCCACCATCGATGCCTCCTCCTCACGGTGCGCCGCCCGGCGCACGACCGGTCCATCGTGTCAGACGGCTCGCAGCCCGAGGAGGATGCCCGCAACGTGGACGGCGTCCCGAGGGCCTCCTGCGGCCCTGACGAACGCTCGGGCAGGGGGTGGGAGGGTGCGCGTGGAACCGGACAGCACGTCGTCGGGAAGCGCATCCAGCCGCTCGAGGCGCTCGACGAGATCGTCCCGGAAGCGGGGTGAGCGCGGCCCGGGGGCGAGCGAGTGGATGAGGTCCACCGCCGCGAGCGCCGGGTCACCGTCGACCGGGGGCGGATCCGCCTCGACCACGGCGAACGCGACGTCCAGTGCGACCCAGCTCCGCCGGAGGTCCGCGAACATTCCCGCGTGGTCGTGTCCGTCATGGGACAGCGTGACCGGGGGAACGTGACCGTCGAGGTGGAGCGCGTGGATGCTCCCGCTGGCGGACTTGCGACGGCGGACACCGAGCCAGCCAAGGTGTTCCAAGGCCCGCTCGGTGTCCGCGATCAGGTGCTCGGGGAGCTCACGGTCGGCGACCAGTGAGAGCCTCACCGCGTGACGCGCAGCCCCTTCGGGACCACGGTGACGCCGCCCTCGGTGACGGTGAAGCCACGTGCACGGTCGTGCTCGTGGTCGATGCCCACCTGTGCGCCCTCCTCGACCACGACGTTCTTGTCGAGGATCGCCTTGTTGACCACGGTGTTGCGGTTGATGATGACGTTGTCGAACACGACGGAGCCGCGCACCGAGGACCACGAGTGCATGCGCACCCCGGGGGAGAGGACCGAGTTCACGACCTCGCCGCCGGAGACGATCACGCCGGGCGAGACGATCGAGTCGAGCGCGTGGCCGATGCGGTCCTGGTGTCCGTACACGAACTTGGCCGGTGGGAGGCTCGCATAGCCGGTGTAGAGCGGCCAGTCGTGGTTGTAGAGGTTGAACACGGGCTGGACGGTGATGAGGTCCATGTTCGCCTCCCAGAAGGCGTCCAGGGTACCGACGTCACGCCAGTAGTCCTTGTCCCGCGGCGTCGAACCCGGGACGTCGTTCTCGATGAAGTCGTACAGACCCGCCGCGCCCTGGTTCACGAAGTAGGGGACGATGCTCCCGCCCATGTCGTGGGCGGACTCGTCGTCGGCCGCGTCCCGCACGACGGCCTCGCGCAGCGCATCGGCGTCGAGGACGTAGTTGCCCATCGACGCGAGGACCTCGTTCGGTGAGTCGACGAGCCCCGTCGCGTTCTTCGGCTTCTCGAGGAAGGCCCCGACCTTGCGGGGATTCTCCTTGTCGGCGTCGATGATGCCGAACTGGTCCGCGAGCGACAGCGGTTGCCGGATGCCCTCGATGGTGAGCGGGAATCCACTCTCGAGGTGGCTCGCGACCATCTGGGAGAAGTCCATGCGGTAGATGTTGTCCGCACCGGTGATCACCACGGTCTCGGGCCGCTCGTCGTCGAGCAGGTTGAGGGACTGGTAGATCGCGTCGGCGCTGCCCTGGAACCAGTGCTTGCCGACGCGCTGCTGCGCCGGAACCGGCGTCACGTAGTTGTCGAGCAGCGTCGACATGCGCCACGTCGTGGTCACGTGCTTGTCCAGCGAGTGGGACTTGTACTGGGTCAGGACGACGATCTTGAGGTACCCGGAGTTCACCAGGTTCGACAACGCGAAGTCGATGAGGCGGTAGGGACCGCCGAACGGGACCGCAGGCTTGGCGCGGTCGGCGGTGAGGGGCATGAGCCGCTTCCCCTCGCCACCGGCGAGGACGATTGCGAGCACCTTCGTACGTTTGGCCATGGCATGACCATAATGCGGAAACCTGCTGCCCACACGGGGTTCGGAAACTTGTTGCCCACACCGGGTTCGGACGAGTCGGATCTGGGCCACTATG
>RZYE01000196.1 GCA_009930425.1 Actinomycetota bacterium
GCCAGCTCCCGCGCGGTCCACCGCCGCTCGGCACGAGCGTTCGCGATCTGCGCGCCCAAGAGCGCCAGCGAACGCTCGGTCGCACGGGAGTAGGTGTGGGTTCGGCGCATGACACCTCAGGTGATGGATCATCGCTTATGTGTCTTAGCCACCAATATACCGCCACCCCGGACTCATCGCCTGATGTCCGTCTCCGCGGGCGCGGTGCGATACCACTGCATCATTTCTGTTGATGCTATGCTGTCACTTGTGCGCACCACAGTCACCCTCGACCCGGATGTCGAGAACCTGATCCGCCGCCGCATGGCGGAGCGGGGGGTCTCCTTCAAGGAGGCACTCAACGGCGCGATCCGCGACGGCGCCACACGTCCGGCGGCCGACATCGCCTTCACCACCACTGCGGTGTCCCTCGGAGAACCGGCGTTCGATGTGGACCGTGCCCTCGCCGTGGCCGCGGACCTCGAGGACGCCGAACTCCTGCGCAAGCTGCGGCGGGACGCATGAGGATCGTCGACGCGAACGTCCTGATTCACGCGGTCAACGCCGATTCCCGCCACCACGCCGCCGCCCGGCGGTGGCTGGACGGGGCGCTGGGCGGCGGCGACATCGTCGGCCTCGCATGGACGGCACTGCTCGCCTTCGTGCGGCTCACCACCCGGCCGGGCCTGTTCCCCCACCCGCTGCCGGTGGAGGCCGCGCTCGCCCAGGTGGAGAGCTGGCTGGCCGCACCGGGCGCGGTGGTGGTGCACCCGACGGCGGAGCACGCCCGGAACCTGCGCGAACTGCTGGGCGCGCGGGGCACCGGGGGAAACCTGGTCCCGGACGCGCACCTCGCCGCCCTGGCCCTGGAACACCGCGCGAGGATCGTCAGCTACGACGCGGACTTCTCCCGCTTCGACGGTGTCCGCGTGGAGATCCCGGAGGACCTCGTCTCCTGATCGAGGCCATCTCGCCATTCGGACGGCGCATCGCCAACGCTGCTGGACGGCCCTACGGTCATCCCATGGCCAGCATCCTTATCAGGCGGCGCGCGGGAACCTGATCCCGTCAGCCGGCTGGCCCCGCGCGCCCCATCGCCCACAAGGTGATCGGGCGCTTTTTCTTTCCCACAAGGAAACGTGCGCCGTTCCCACAAGGAACGTGAGGAGGAGAACATGAGGACCACCGAACGAGGCCGCCACCCCGGCCTCGGCGTCACCGAGGAGCCCACCGCCGGCGGGCAGCGAACTGTCCGCCGGCTGGGCCACCTCGGCGAGGAGGCATGATGGCGGAGGAGCCGCACCTGAGGGTGTCCGTCGAGCAGTCCGCGACGCCACCCTTCGAGCAGGTGCGCGCCCAGGTGACGGCGCTCGTGCAGTCCGGGGAGCTACGCCCCGGCGACCGGCTCCCCACGGTGCGCGCCCTCGCCGGGGAACTCGGCATCGCGGCGAACACGGTGGCGCGCGCCTACCGGGAACTGGAGGCGGACGGGCTGGTCGAGGGGCGCGGGCGGGCGGGCACCTTCATCGCCGACGACGGTCACGGCCGCGCCGCCCGGGCTGCGGCCCGCACGTATGCGGACACCGTGCGCGCACTCGGGTTGGGGGCAGAGGAGGCCGTCGAACTGGTGCGGCGGGCGCTCGACATGTGATCTCAAGCACTGTGGAGTGTCTCCGCGCGCTAATGTGACGCAACACCACCGGCACGCACCTCAGGAGGACCGGCGATGGAGAACCCGACCTGGCTCAGCATCCTGCCGCCCATCGTCGCGATCACGTTGGTGCTCCTCACCAAGAAGGTGGTCCTCAGCCTGGGGGCCGGCGTGCTCGCGGCGGCGGCGATCGTGGCCGGCTTCAACCCCGTGGAGACGCTCCGGCTCGTGTGGGAGGCGTTCTCCCAGATCTTCTGGGCGGACGGGGCGCTCAACACCTACTACATCTACATCCTGATCTTCACGCTGGTGCTCGGCATGATCACGTCCCTGGTGCTGATGGCCGGCGGGAGCCAGGCGTTCTCGGACTGGGCGATCACGAAGATCCGGAGCCGCCGCGGTGCGCAGGGACTCGGAGCGGGGCTCGGTATCGCCATCTTCATCGACGACTACTTCAACGCCCTCGCCGTGGGGCAGGTGGCGCGGCCCGTCACGGACCGGCACCAGGTGTCCCGCGCCAAGCTCGCGTACCTCATCGACTCGACCTCCGCCCCGGTGGCCGTGCTCGCGCCCTTCTCGAGCTGGGGCGCCTCGATCATCGGCATCATGGCGCCGGTGGTGGCCGCCTCGGCGCTGGCGGTGAGCGACGTCGAGGCGTTCCTGGGCGCGGCCGGCACCAACTACTACGCGATGGCGGCGATCGCCACGGTGCTCCTCGTGGTGATCCTGCAGGTGGACTTCGGCCCCATGCGGGTGGAGGAGCAGCGGGCCATCGAGCACGGCCACACCTACGACAAGAGCCTGGAGATCCCCGGTGAGCTCGCGGAGGACCTCCCGGTCCACGAGCCGGGGGCCAAGCGGTCCCTCATCGTGCCGTTCCTCGCCCTCGTGGCAGGCGTCTTCGCCGGCATCGCGTGGACCGGCTACTCCGCCGGTGGAAGCTGGGCCCCCCTGGACCTCCTCGCCAACACCGACGTGACCGAGGCGCTCCTGTACGGCGGCGCGCTGGGCTTCGGCACGGGGCTGTACTACTACACGCGCTACACCCGCGAGAACCCGAAGTTCAGCGCCCACACCCTGGGCCGCGGGTTGGTGGAGGGCCTGAAGTCCATGCTGCCGGCCGTGTACATCCTCCTGCTCGCCTGGTCCCTCGGCTCGCTGATCTCCCAACTGGGGACGGGCGAGTACCTGGGCGGGCTCGTCGAGGCCGCGAACATCAGCCCCGCGTGGCTGGTCCCGGTCATGTTCGTCCTCGCGGGCGTCATGGCCTTCTCCACCGGCACCTCGTGGGGATCATTCGGGATCCTGATCCCGATCGCCGGGGACATCATGAACTCCCTCGGGGACACCGAGCACTTGCTCCCCGCGCTCGGGGCCGTCCTCGCCGGCGCCGTTTTCGGGGACCACTGCTCCCCGATCTCGGACACCACGATCCTGTCCTCCACCGGTGCTGCCTGCAACGTCATCACCCACGTCACCACCCAGTTGCCCTACGCCCTCCTCGGAGCGGGCGCCGCCCTGGCCGGCTACGTGGTCCTCGCAGCCACCGGGAACGGCGTCCTCGGGTTCCTGGCCGTCATGGTCGCGGTGGTCGCCGCCCTCGTAGTGGCCCGCCGCGTGGCGCCCGTCCTCGACGCCGCTCCGACGACGTCGTGACGCCCGTCAACGACGGCGAGGCACCGCCGGTGGGTGACCGATCCCGGCAGACTGGTGCCATGCGCACCATCGCTCTGGCGGCCACCCTCCTCCTTCTCGCGGGCTGCAGCACCGGCCCGACGGATGCACCGGCGACGTCGGACCCTCCCGGTGCGACGACGTCCGGCACGCCCTCCCCCACCGGGTCCGCGACGCAGCCCTCGCCGGGGCCTGTCGAGTTGACCGTCCCCGAGGTGTCGGGAGAGATCGCCCGCTCCGTGTTCGGCGCGGCCCAGGAGGACGTCGTCTCCGGCGACGCGGTCGAGGGCGCGACCCTCGAGGCGCGCGCTGCCTGCATGGACCCCGGCGGGGGAACTGCGTGGTTCGAGGTCCTCGACGCCCGCGTGGACGCCGACAGTGACGCCTCCGGTGCAGACGCCCCGGGGAGCCTGGACAGCGTCATGAGCGGCGAATTCGCATGCGGCGGCACCGAGGTGTTCTTCTCCACGACCGCCCCGTTCTCCGGTCCCCTGCAGATCACGTTCCGGCAGGTGCCCGACACCGCCACGGAGGGCTACGCGATCCTCAGTACCGTGCAGTGAGCGCGATCCCGGGGCGCGGCCTGTCAGAGCTGGAGGTGGAGGCGGAGTGCGTCGTCGAGTTGCGTGCTCAGGTGGGTGGGAAGGCGTCCGACAACGGGGCCGAGTCG
>RZYE01000197.1 GCA_009930425.1 Actinomycetota bacterium
GGATTGGGAGGCCCTCCCCTACCGGCTGTCCGGCGCGGTGACCATCGAGGCGCTGAGGCAACGCGTCGGGACAGACCTCCTGTTCCACGCCGCCGGACTCTCGGACGGAGCCGGCCGCGTCGTCGTCCTCGTGGCCGCATCGGGGACGGGGAAGACGACGGCGGCCCGCACCCTCGCCACCCGGCTCGGGTACGTCTCGGACGAGTCGGTGGCGATCCGCCCAGACGGGAGCGTGACCGCCTACCCGAAACCACTCTCCTTCGTGCAGGGCGAGAGCCGCGTGCGCAAGGTGGAGGTCTCACCCGAGGCAGCTGGCCTGATCCGGGCACCCGGCGGCCTGACGTTCGCGCGACAACGCGCCCGCGCGGCTGGGAGTCTGCTCCCCCGAACGGGCGCCGGACTTCACCCCCGTCCCGCCGCCCGCCTTCTCCCACGCCAACAGCAGCGATATCCCCACCAACATCACGAACCACGGCGCCGTGAGGTACTCGGTCCCCACGAACACGCCGCCCCAGGGCGCAGTGTGCGCGATCACCATGCTGATGACCGCGAGGCCGCGGGCGAGGTCGAGCCAGAGGAGGCGCGCGCCGGGCTTCGTCACGGGATCCAGCCAACCACGATGACCAGCACCGGCGCGTGCGCGTCCGATCCGGGAGCGGCGCGCCGTCGTCGTCACCCGGGGAGACGGGTACCCCCAAACGGGTCCACGTCATCACGAACGGCGCGGCTTCCGCGGATGCCCAGCCAGACGTCCCGGAGAGCCGCGGCGGCGCGGCGTGGAACCGGCCGCGCCTCTTCCCGTCCGGCTCGAGGTAGCCCGCTCGCTGTCGTCGAGTAGCGTGAAGTATTGAGCATGTCCAACCTCCGTGATGATGATTACCAACCATCAGATTGAGCGTCAGACAGCTACCGGCGCGTGACGGGCCGCCGCACGGCCTCTCGGCGATCCGGCTACGTCCGGCCCCTCCGGCCCTCAGCCCTCCCCGGGCGTGCTGATGTTCACCGACCACGAGATCCCGAATCTGTCCCGGAAGTCCCCGTAGAGGTCGCCCCAGATCTGCCGCTCCAGGGGCATGGACACCTCGCCGCCCTCGGACAGGGCCTCGTACCAGCCGCGGAGCTTGGCCTCGTCGTCCCCCCACAGCACGAGGCTGACCGTCTCCCCGGGCGTGTGCGGCATGCCGGGTGGGAGGTCGGAGGCCATGAGGGTGAGGTCGGCGGCGTCGAGCTGGGCGTGCATGATGTGGTCCGCGCCGGGATCCCCGGGCGGCACAGCGCCAAAGTCCGCGAAGGTGCTGATGCCCAACTCCCCGCCGAACACGGACTGGTAGAACTCCATCGCCTCACGCGCGTTCCCATGGAACGCGAGGGCTGCGCAGCACTGTGCCTTCATCGGTCGTCTCCTCTGCCGGGCGTCATCGTGTGACGTGCATCATGCCCCACGACGGCGTCCCCCGCCAGACCCCGCCCCGCCGAGCGGCCGCCGCCCACCCGCCTCAGCGCGCCCGCACCTCCACCACCAGCGCGAGGTGCGCGTACCCGCCGATCCGGACCGTCTCGACTCCCACCGCCTCGAGCCCCGGTCCCACGAGAACGTGGTCGATCGCGAGGACCGGCGGGTACCACGTGTCGGCGGGATAGGTGGGCACCCACCCCGCACCGGCCTGCTCCGCCGCGCTCTCCAGCCCGAACCTCCCCAGCAACCGCCGCAGCGGCCCGTGCTCGCGCACGGCGTTGAAGTCCCCGGCCACCAGCACCGGCACGTCGGGCCGCGCCCCGTCGACAGCCGCCCCGACGCCGTCGATCGCCTCGCGCCACGGCCGCAGCCCGTCGTGTGGTCCGGGGACGTCCACGGGCACGAGCGTCACGGGGCCGAACCCGAGGTCCACCCCCACCACCGGCTGCTCGAAGGACCGCGGCGGCACCTCCCCGAGCGGCAGCCGCGAGAGCACCACCGTCCCGCACGACGGCAGCCCCCACATCTCGTACACGAACGCCCAGTGCGGGTGGGCCTCCGCCAGCCCGGTGTCCACGCTCTCCCGCAGCCGCGTGGACGCGCCCTGCACCACCACGAGGTCGGGCTGCCGCGCCACGATCGACTCCTCCAGCTCGTCCGCCCACGCTGAATCGCACCGTGCGTTGAACGTCATGACTGTGCCGATGACGCCGCCACCACCGCCCGCGTCCGGTCCCGTCGGGCCGTCCTCGCCGATCCCGGCGGGCCAGTACGGCCGCGCCCACAGCACGGCAAGCACCAAGCCGGCCACGGCCACGAGCGCGAGGAGCTTCCCCCACCCGCGCCCGGCCGCGAGGAACAGCAGGACCGCCGCACCCCAGAGCAGCACCCCGAAGGGGATGAACACCGCCGCGAGCGTGGCCAGCCGGTGGACGAGCTGGAGTTCCGGCACGGCATACAACAGCGCGAGCCCGGCGGCCGCGGCCAAGAGCAGCCATGCGACAGACAGGCCGAGGGTTCGCCAGACCCCGCGGTGCCTTCCCAGCTCACCCATCACAGGACCATCCTCCCCCGCGTGCGCAAGGACCGGCGGCCCCGAGTCCACTCAATCCAAGCCAGCAGGCCTGGACACGATCGTCCACATCAAACGCTGTCCGCCATCCTGCGTGCGATCTGATTCTCGTACTGATGTTGGATGACCAGGGGACTGACACCGAGCTGACCAGCGATCGAGTCGAACGCTGAGGGATCAGCATGGCCTCCGAGCTTAGTGAGCATCCCTTGGATCACGTCGGCAGGGGCAAGGAGCTCTGCCGCGAACGCCCGCGCAGCTTGCTGAAGCGGGGTGTGGGTCTTGGTGAGGATGAAGCGAGTTCGATCCTGCCCCAAGAGATGTGCTCCCAAGGAACGAGCCTTGAGGAATCGCTCCTGCGCACGAGTCGCCGCGTATTCCCGTTCAGGCACCAACAAGAGCGTTCGATCGAGTTCACGCACAGTGAACCCCTCAAGTCCGCCCGCGCGGCCGTGCACAGACATGGTCTCCAGACTGTCCACCATCGTGGACACGGAGTCATCTCCACGACCTCCGCGTTCAGCAGTCAGGAACGCACGGACCCACCCTGCCCCTGTGTAGCCAGCCGTCCATGGACGGTATGGATCAACAGCTGTTGAAACCTCCTTACCTGAATCCAACAAGTGGTTCAAGTCTCGAGATTGCCGCGTCGGCGCCACGTATCGCGTGGCTGCTCTCAGCCAACCTTCAACTTCGCGCAGCCCCTCCACCGAGGATTCGCTCGCGTCCAGGATCTCCCCGACGAGGTCGTGGTCGTATGCCTGGCCAAGAACCACGATTTCGTCAGCTGCAGCGTCATCAAGCGAGAACGGGTCCAGGCCGAGACGTCCAGCAGAGACCGCAAACTCCTGCTCGTCGGCGTCCAGCGCATTCATCACCATCCACTCGCGTTCCAACGGCGAGTTCCGGACGTCTCTTTCGCGGAGACGCTCGAGCACTGTCTCGACGAACTGCTGCAGGGTCTCCGTCACAGCCTCCGAGGCAAGAATCGCTCGATCAGACATCAGGAATCGCAAGCCTCGGCCACCTGGCTGTGGCTCGCTCTTCGTCCAGACCACACTGGAAACGGCACCCTCGGGAACGATGGTGAGATCGGGCCACGACATCCCCCCGCCTGCGGCACGCAGGTTGTGCCGCTGCAGCCACGAATTCGGTGTCGCACATGCCCAGGTCCACTCCGTGGGAGGTACAGAGGACACCTGGACCTCACTCGTGAGCGCCCACCAGTTGAAGGCGATCCACTCGGCCAAGGGGTAGGCGCTCACATAGAGACCGGAACGCGGAGTGCCGTCTGCCCCATGGACCAGCGTGACGAGCTTCCCGTTGACCTTGACCACCATCCGTGCCCACGTGGCTTCTATCTCCGGCGAGGTGACGCCGTGGGCGTCCTCCCAGGAGACCTCGATCTCGAA
>RZYE01000198.1 GCA_009930425.1 Actinomycetota bacterium
CGAGGCGTCCATCGCGGACAACATCGCCTACGCCCGCCCCGAGGCGAGCCAGGAGGAGGTGCTCGCGGCCGCCGTCGCCACCAACGTGGACCGGCTCGTGCGCACCCTCCCGGACGGCTACGACACCGTGGTGACCGACGAGTCCATCTCCGCGGGCGAGAAGCAGCTCATCACCATCGCCCGCGCCTTCCTCGCAGATCCGCAGATCCTCGTGCTGGACGAGGCGACGTCATCGGTGGACACCCGGACGGAGGTGCTCGTGCAGCATGCGATGCACGCGCTCCGGCAGGGCCGCACCTCGTTCATCATCGCCCACCGGCTCTCGACGATCCGCGACGCCGACCTCATCGTGGTGATGGAGCACGGCGACGTGGTGGAACAGGGCACCCACGAGTCGCTGCTCGACTCCGGTGGCGCCTACGCCGCGCTCTACCGGGCCCAGTTCGAGGGCGCGATGACCGAGGAGTGAGTCACTCCAGTCCCCGCCGGCGCAGCAGCGGGCCGATCTCGGCGTCGCGCCCCCGGAAGGCACGGAAGGACTCGAGCGGGTCCCGGGAGTTGCCGCGGGAGAGCACCTCGTCCCGGAACCGCTGCCCGGCGGTGCGGTTCAGCCCGCCGTCGCCGTCCTCGGCGCCCTCCTCCGCGAACCACTCCACCGCATCGGCGTCCAGCACCTCGGACCAGATGTACGAGTAGTAGTTGGCGTCGTACCCACCGCCGAACGCGTGGTTGAAGTAGGGCGAGCGGTAGCGCGGCGGAACGAGGCCGTACCCCAGCCCGGCCGCCTCCAGCGCCGCCGCCTCGAACGACGCCACCGCGGCGACGTCGTCGGGCACGTCCTCGGGTGCCAGTCGGTGCCACGCCTGGTCGAGGAGGGTGGCGGCGAGGTACTCGGACGTGGCGAAGCCCTGGCCGTAGCTGCCCATCGCCAGCAACCGGTCCAGCAGCTCGTCCGGGAGGACCTCGCCGGTGCGGTGGTGCCGCGCGAAGTTGGCGACGACGGCGCGGTTCGCCATCCACATCTCGTTGACCTGGGAGGGGAACTCCACGAAATCGCGCGGCACGTCCGTGCCCGACAGGCTCGGGTGGGTGACGTTCGAGAACATCCCGTGGAGGGCGTGGCCGAACTCGTGGAAGCAGGTGGTCACCTCGTCCCAGGTGAGCAGGGTGGGCTCTCCCTCGGCGGGCCTGGTGATGTTGAGGTTGTTCATCACCACGGGTCGGCGCCCGAGGAGGCGGGACTGGTCCACCAGGTTGTGCATCCAGGCGCCGCCACGCTTGCCCTTGCGGGCGTGGTAGTCGCCGAGGAAGAGGGCGAGCGTGCTCCCGTCCTCCTCCTTCACCTCCCAGACGCGTACCTCGGGGGAGTAGCCGTGGAGGTCGGTCCGCTGGTGGAAGGTGATGCCGTACAGCTGCCGGGCGGCCCAGAAGACGCCGTTGGTGAGGACGGAATCGAGTTCCAGGTAGGGGCGCAGCACCTCGTCGTCCACGGCGAAGAGGCGCTTGCGGAGCCGCTCGGAGGCGTGGGACCAGTCCGCGGCAGTGAAGTCCTCGCCGGCCTCCGCCGCCAGGCGCGCGAGCTCCTCACCCTCACGGCGGGCATTGCGGGCCGCGGCGGGCGCGAGAGCGGCCAGCCGCTCGGCCACCGCCTCGGCCGACTTCGCCGTCCCCTCCTCGGCGACGGCGGCGGCGTGCGTGGCGTGGCCGAGGAGCCGCGCCCGCACGGAGCGGAGTCGTGCGAGGGTGAGGATCAGCTCGCGCGTGTCGGAGGCCGGGTCGTGCCCGTCCCCGCGGGCCAGGGACGCGGCCATGAGGCGCCCGCGGGTGGCGGGATCCACCAGCCGGGGCAGGAGCGGCTGCTGCGTGGGGGACAGGAGGGTGACGAGCCAGCCCTCCTCGCCGCGGTCCCGGGCGGCCTGGGCGAGGGCGTCGAGGGTCTCCTCGTCGAGCCCGTCCAACTCCGCGCGGTCCGTGAACAGCTGGGCGGCCTCCTCCAGCGCCTTCGTCGCGCGCTGGGAGAACCCCGTCTCCGCGGCGGCGATGCGCTGGTTGAGGTCCCTCAGCACCTCCTGGTCCGGCTCGGACAGGGCGATGCCGGCGCGGCGGAACTCCCGCAGGTACTCCTGGAGCAGCCAGTCCGTCTCCTCGTCCAGGCCGAGGAGGTCCCTGCCGAGCTCCAGGGATTCCAGCCGCCGGAAGATCGCCGCGTTCAGGTGGAGGGCGTCGGAGTGGGCGGAGAGCTGGGGCATGAACTCGGCCTCGAGGGCGTCCCACTCCTCGCCGCCCACGGACTCCATGAGGGTGAAGCCCACCGGCAGTACCCGGGAGAGCAGCTGGCCGGACCTCTCCAGGGCGAGCAGGGTGTTCTCCACCGTGGGGATCTCGGGGTCCGCCGCGATCGCGTCCCACTCCGCCCGCTGCTCGGCCAGTCCGGCGGCCAGGGCCTCCCGGACGGACTCGGGGGTGGCAGCCGAGAAGTCGGGAAGTTCGAGGGGTAGGGAGGAGGGGGTGGCGAACGGGTTCGCGGGATTCAGAGACATGCGTGCCATTGTGCCGTGCGTGGCCCGGGCCCGCGCGCGCGGCACGCACGCGATGGTGCAGCGGCGTCACTGCGACGGGACGGCGCCCCCCCGAACGGGTCAGTCCGCCGACAGCCGGGTCGTCGCCAGCACCTCGGCGATGTTCGGCTCGAAGAACCCGGGGCCCTTCAGCACCTTGCCGTCGGCGCGGTAGAGGGGACGGCCGTCCTCGCCGAGCTTCGACATGTTCGAGCGCTGCACCGCGTGGAGGACGGCATCCAGTGGGATGCCGGTCTCCAGGGCCATGCCGTAGATGACGTAGATGAGGTCCGCGAGGGCGTCGGCGGCGGCGACCGTGTCCCGGTGGTGCGTGTCGGAGGCCACGGCCTCGGTGACGGCCGCGAGGACGAGCTGCTCGGCGTCGTCGCCGTAGACGGCGCCCATGAGCTCGGCGAACTCCTCGGCGATGAGGGCCATGCGCATGTGGACCCGCTCGATCGCGACGTCGGCCGGCCCGGAGGAGATCGGGAGGTGGTAGGTGGCGTGGAACTGCCGCACCAGGGCCTCCGGATCGCGCGGGTCCGGAATGGCGGGGTGGACACCCTGCGGGCCCCTCCACGGCGTGGCCGGGGTACGGGCATCGGTGGCCAGCAGCGAGCCGACCCAGAGGTCGCGGGACGGGGCATGCGGATCGCTGTCGTCCGGCAGCGCCGCGCGCCGCGTGCCCTCCATGCGGAAGCCATGCCGCCAGACGGCCTTCCACGCGGGCCAGTTCCCGACATCGGAGGACCAGCGCACGCGGGTGAGGCCGAGTGTCTCGAAGGCGAAGTCCAGGGCGAGCCCCAGCGACTCGTGGAGGATGCCGCGGCCGCGGAACGGTGCCGCGAGCCAGAAACCCACCCCACGGCTCGTGAACGAGCGGCCGATGAGGGTGACCACGCCGGCCAGCTCGCCGTCGACCCGGATCGTCCAGGCCGCCCCGTTGTCGGCCCACAGTCGGGGGGCGTGATCGGTGACCCACCAGCGCGCACTGTCCTCGGTGTAGGGCGACGGCACGGACGTCCAGCGGGCGATCTCGGCGTCCTGGCACGCCGCCACGATCGCCGGGATGTCCTCGGCCGTGGGAGCCGCGAGGGTGACGCGGGGTCCGCGCAACTCGACAGGATGCATGGCACAAAGCCTAACGCCGCATGTGACGAGCGCCGCTCGGAGGGGATTTCGCCTGCGGCCCGGAGCGCGTGCTAGAGTCTAGTTCGCCTGATCACCGGTTCGCCGCGTGGGAGGCATCACGCGCAAGTGGCGGAATAGGCAGACGCGCTAGCTTGAGGTGCTAGTGCCCGTATTAGGGCGTGGGGGTTCAAGTCCCCCCTTGCGCACACAG
>RZYE01000199.1 GCA_009930425.1 Actinomycetota bacterium
TCAGATCGACAGCGGCCGATGCTTCTCCAGGGCGACGACGACCGCCCCACGCTTGGCGTGGTGCGTCATGTGGGCGACGATGACCTCCCCGGTCCGGAGCCACGGGTCCTGGAACGGGAGCTTGCGGAGGAACTTGTTCTGGGTGTGGACGGTGAGCTGTTCGATGACGGTGGGGAGCACGGGCCGGTGGGTGCAGATCGCCACGGCGCGGCTCGCACCGCTCAACTCCTCCTCGACGAGCGACCGGACGGGGCGGGCGTCCTTCGAGTGGGCCGCCTCGGTCAACTCGTCCCGCTTCTCGGGCTTCACCCGCGCCGCGGTCGCGTAGGGCCGCACCGTGGCGAGGCACCGTTCCCACGGGCTGGTCACCACGTGCACGATCCCGTAGGCGGAGAGCATGGGGACCAGCAACCTGCTCTGCTGCTCGCCGACGGCGGTGAGCGGCCGGGTGGCCTCCCCTCCCTTCCACGCGGAGCGCTTGCGTGCCCGTCCGTGGCGGACGATCGCGACCGTCCAGGTGTCGAGGCGGTCGTCGTCCCACTGGTCCACGAGCTGGTCGAGCGGGTCACGGTCGTGCGGGTAGGTGAGCTTCTTGAAGGCGTCCGTGGCGTCCACCCACCTGATCCGGTCCACCTCGGAGCGCGAGGCCCGCTTCACCTTGTCGCGCGCGATCGCCCAGGGGCCCTTCCGCTCGATCGTGGCCGACCAGTAGTGGGACTCCTTGAACTTGCTCCCACCGTTGATCTGGTAGCGCACCGAGGTCAGCGGTTGGCCGAGGACCACGCGGTAGCCCGTCTCCTCCTCCACCTCGCGGACAGCGCACACGGTGAGGTGCTCGCCCTGTGTCGGCTTGCCCTTGGGCCACGACCAGTCGTCGTAGCTCGGCCGGTGGACGAGCAACACCTGGAGCTTGCCGCCCCGCACGCGCCACACCAGTGCTCCGGCGGCGATGACGTCCGTCCTCACGCCGGGCCGCTCACTTCGCGGCCACGCGGCTGCGGGCCTGTGCCATGAGGGACTCCTGGATGTCGGTGAGGCGTTCTCCGTTCTCGTCGAGGTGGACGCGCAGCCACGTGCCGTCCGGCTGGAGCCGCCAGGATGACGTCGAGTCGGCCGCGGAGAGCTCGAGGAGGGCGACGAGCTCCTCGATGTGGCGCTGGTCCTCGATGCGGATGAGGGCCTCCACCCGGCGGTCGAGGTTCCGGTGCATGAGGTCGGCAGAGCCGATCCACACCTCGGGATCGCCATCGTTGGCGAAGGCGTAGATGCGGGAGTGCTCGAGGAACCGCCCGAGGATGGAGCGCACCTTGATGTTCTCGCTCAGGCCCTCGATCCCCGAACGCACCGCACAGATGCCGCGCACCACCATCTCCACGGGGACGCCCACCCGGCTGGCCCGGTAGAGCGCATCGATCGTGGCCTCATCCACCACGGAGTTGACCTTGATGCGGATCCAGGCGTCCTTGCCCGCCTCCTTGTTGGCGATCTCCCGCTCGATCCGCTCGATCAGGCCGGCCCGGATGCCGCGGGGCGCCACGAGGAGCCGGTGGAACTTCGTGCGGGGCGCATAGCCGGAGAGCTGGTTGAAGAGCCGCGTGAGGTCCTGCCCGACGTTCCGGTCGCGCGTGAGCAGGCCGAGGTCCTCGTAGCCGCGGGCGGTCTTGGGGTTGTAGTTGCCCGTCCCCACATGGCAGTAGCGCGTGAGCCCATCGGCCTCCTGGCGCACCACCAGCACGAGCTTGCAGTGGGTCTTGAGCCCCACCAGGCCGTACACCACGTGCACCCCGGCCTGCTCGAGCTTGCGGGCCCAACTGATGTTGTTCTCCTCGTCGAAGCGGGCCTTGATCTCCACGATCGCGAGGACCTGCTTGCCGGCCTCGGCGGCGTCGATGAGCGAGTCGATGATCGGGGAGTCGCCCGAGGTGCGGTACAGGGTCTGCTTGATGGCGAGCACCTGCGGGTCCGCGGCCGCCTGGGCGATGAACTGTTGCACCGAGGTGGAGAACGAGTCGTACGGGTGGTGCAGCAGGATGTCCTCGTTGGAGATCGCCGCGAAGAAGTCGGTGGGGTTCGCGGACTCCACGCGGGCGAGCTGCCGCGCGGTCACCGGCACGAACTTGGGGTACTTGAGGTCCGGCCGGTCGACCTCGTGGATGAGGTTGAGGCCGGTGAGGTCGAGCGGCGCGGGGAGCCGGTAGACGTCCGCCTCCCCGACCCCGAGCTCACGCATCAGGAGGTCGAGCACGTGGTTCGAGATCCCGATCGCCACCTCGAGCCGGACGGCCGGGCCGAACCGGCGCCGCATGAGCTCCTTCTCGAGGGCCTTCAGGAGGTTCTCGGCGTCGTCCTCCTCGACCTCGAGGTCCTCGTTCCGGGTCACCCGGAACGTGTGGTGCTCGACGATCTCCATACCGGGGAATAGGTGGTCCAGGTGGGCGCCGATCACCTCCTCGATCGGCACGTAGGAGGTCGAGTAGGACTCGTCCGACGCGATGTCCTCCGGCCGGCGCGGCTTGCCCGCGGCGTCGACGGCGATGAAGCGCGGCAACAGCGGCGGCACCTTCACCCGGGCGAAGAACTCCTTGCCGGTGCCGGGGTTGCGCACCACGACGGCGAGGTTCAGCGAGAGTCCGGAGATGTACGGGAAGGGGTGGGCCGGGTCGACCGCGAGCGGGGTGAGGACCGGGAAGATCTGGCGGCGGAAGAACCTCTCGAGGCGCTTCTTCTCGGAGTCGGACAGGTCCGCGAAGTGGAGGAGCTGGATGCCCTCCTCGGCCAGGGCGGGGCTGACGTCCTCCTGGAAGACCCGGGCGTGCCGCTCGGCGAGCTCGTGGCCCTTGAGCGCGATGCCCTCGAGCACCTGCCGCGGAGTCAGCCCGGATGCCGCGGTGACGGCGAGGCCGGTGGCGATGCGGCGCTTGAGGCCGGCGACCCGGACCATGAAGAACTCGTCGAGGTTGGAGGCGAAGATGGCCAGGAACCACGCCCGCTCCAGCAGCGGCAGGTTCCTGTCCTCGGCCTGCTCGATCACGCGTTGGTTGAAGGCGAGCCAACTGAGCTCGCGGTCGGCGAAGCGGCCCTCGGGCAGGGGCGCCTCGTCCTCGGTGCCCTCCGCCAGTTCGCTGAGATTCTCCCTGTCGACGCTCAGGCCCAGGAGGACGTCCGCCGTGGTGGGTGGAATGGCGACGTCGTCGTCGTCATCCTCGTCGTCGTCCTCGTCATCGTCCTCACGCCGGTCGTCGTCGACCTCGTCGTCCTCGAGCCGCCTGATGGGGATGTCGTCGTCACCGACGAAGTCGACGTCCGCCTCGTCGGCCCCGTCCTCGAGCATGTCGTGGTCCACCGGATCGATGTGGGACGGCGACCCCGGCTCCTCGACAGCGCTCTCGCCGTGCTCGTCCACCATGGCCCTACCTCACCTGTCCGATTCGTCGCCCGGGGCAGCATCCATGAATTGAGTGTCCGTGGAATCGTGCCGGAATCCGGAGCGCTCGTACGAGCGTATAGCGGTGAGGTTATCGCCTTCCACATGGAGTGTCAGCGCTCTCGCCCCGCCCCGGGTGCCGAGGTCGGCCAGCCTCCCGAGCAGGTGGGCGGCGATCCCGCGGCGCTGGTGCTCGGGCGCGACGCCCAGCACGTAGACCTCCGCCTCGTCCCCCGTTCGCTTCAACCAGCCGTAGGCCACGAACTCATCGGCGTCCTCCACGAGCAGGAATCCCGCCGGGTCGAACCAGGGCTCGGCGCGGCGGGCGGCGAGGTCAGCGACGGTGAGCCGGCCCTGCTCCGGGTGGGTCGCGAAGATGCGGGCGTTGAGGGCGACCCAGGCCGCGGCGTCCTCGTCGCGGAAGGTCCGCACGCGCAGCCCGCCGG
>RZYE01000027.1 GCA_009930425.1 Actinomycetota bacterium
GGCGGCGAGCCCCTCCCCGAGCCCCACCTGCGCCTCAGCACCACCCTCGTGGTGCGGGAGACGACGGCCCCGCTCGCTCGCGACAGCCTGCTGGCGGGCTGAGGGAGCGGGACTCCCGCCCTCACAGGGTCACGGTGACCGCCTGCTCGCCCGGGCTCAGGTCGAACTCCGCCGTGCGCCCACGAGCGGCCAGCTCGTAGCGGCCGAACCAGCCACCCACGGTCACGACGCCGTCGCCGTCCGTGACCGCCGTCGTGGGGGCGAGCCACCACTGTTCCCGGACGAGGCCGCGCAGCGCGTGGTATGCCGGCTTGGGCGTCCCGTCCGCCCGGACGAGACCGCCCGGGGCACCCAGCCAGGAGCCGGCATCGGTGAGTCCCCAGTAGGTGATCGCCTCGACGGACGGGTGCGCGAGGAGGGTCCGGTAGTGCCGCACGATCTCGTCCGCCTGCCGCTCCTCGCCCTCGGGGGTCGAGGGCCAGTGCGGGACCTGGTGGTCGTTGAGGTCCACGATGTCAGCGGGCATCAGCTCCCCCGAGAGCAGCGTGGACTCCGTGAAGTGGATGGGAAGGCCGTAGCGGGAGAACCTCTCGAGGATCCGCATGGTCTTCTCCTCGCCCCAGTAGGCCTGGTGCATGTGGCTCTGGAGCCCGAGCACGTCGATGGCGATCCCGGCCTCGAGCGCACCCTCGAGGAGGCAGTCGTACGCGGTGGACATGTCGAAGTCGTTGAGGATCAGCGTGGCATCCGGGTTCGCGGCGCGGGCCTCCTCGAACGCCAGGCGGATCATCCCGATGCGTCCGGCCTCGCGGGCCAGCCGGGTGATGCCGTTGGCCTCCTTGTCGAACACCGGCATGATCACCACCTCGTTGATCGCGTCCCAGGTGTCGACGAGGCCGGCGAAGCCGGCGACGTCCCGGCGGATGCGCTCGCGCTGTGCCCTCTCGATCTCGTCCACGGGGAGGTCGCGGAGCCAGGGGGCGGTGAGGGTGTGCCAGACCAGCGGGTGCCCCTTGACACGCACGCCGCGATCGGCGAAGAACCGCGCCGCGGCGCGGAGCGGATCGGTGCGGGGGGCGCCTCGCACCGGCTCGAAGCCACCCCAGTAGAAGGGCAGGGTGGCGAAGTTGAAGAGGTCGAACCACTTCCCCGCGAGGTCCTCGAGCGCGCCGCGGGACAGCCCGGACCCCTCGGGCTCGTTCGCCGGGACATCCTCCCCCGCGGCCAGCGGCACGAACTCGAAGCCGATGCAGCCGAAGCCGAACGCGTGGTCCCGTTGCTGGACGACCACCTCGGCATTCGCCAACGGTGCTCCGCCCTCCCCGGTCACGCGCACCCGGGCCGTGCCGGTGCGATGGGCGAAGGTGGGATCGGGTCGGGGGGACGTGGCGGCGAACCTCATGCCCGACATCCTATGGAAAACGATTTCTGAACGGAAGGCCCGGAAGGAGGACCGGCCGTGGAAGGTCGTGTCGGTGGGTCCGTGCACACTGGGGCCATGACGAGAACGCGATCCCAGTACTCCTGCAGCGAGTGCGGCTGGACCACTGCCAAGTGGGTCGGGCGGTGCGGTGAGTGCCAGGCATGGGGTTCCGTGTCGGAGGTGGCCGAGCCCAGCCGCCGGCTGGCCCCGGTCGCCCCGTCGACGGCGGCGCGCCCCATCGCCCAGGTCCCCGCCGAGTCCTCGCGAGCGCGGCCGACCGGGGTGGGTGAGCTGGACCGGGTACTGGGCGGCGGCGTCGTCCCGGGGTCGGTGGTGCTGCTGGCAGGCGAACCGGGAGTGGGGAAGTCGACGCTCGCACTCGACGTCGCGGCGCGCGCCGCGCGCCATGGATCCGCCGTGCTCTACCTGACCGGCGAGGAGTCCGCCTCCCAGGTGCGGTTGCGCGCGGAGCGGATCGGCGCGGTGCAGGACACCCTCCTGCTGGCCGCCGAGTCAGACCTCGGCCGCGTGCTGGGCCACCTCGAGGACGTCCGGCCCGGCCTCGCCGTCATCGACTCCGTCCAGACCTTGTCCACCGACCAGGTGGAGGGCACCCCGGGAGGGGTGTCACAGGTGAGGGCGGTGGCCGCCGGCCTCATCGCGCACGCCAAGGCGAACAACGTCCCGGTGATCCTGATCGGGCACGTCACCAAGGACGGCTCGATCGCGGGTCCTCGCGTGCTGGAGCACCTGGTGGACGTGGTGTGCCAGTTCGAGGGTGACCGCCACTCGCGGCTCCGCCTCCTGCGGGCGGTCAAGAACCGCTACGGCTCCACGGACGAGGTGGGGTGCTTCGATCTCACCGACCACGGGATCGTCGAGCTCCCCGACCCGTCCGGCCTCTTCCTCGAGGGCACCGGGGAGCCGATCCCCGGGACCTGCGTGGGAATATCGCTGGAGGGGCGGCGGCCGATGCCGGCCCAGGTGCAGGCCCTCGTCGCGCCATCGGCCCTCGCGAGCCCACGGCGGACGAACGCGGGCCTGGACTCCGCCCGGATCGCGATGGCCCTGGCGGTGCTGCAGGCGCGCGCCGGGGTGAACGTGGCCCACCATGACGTGTACGTCTCCACCGTGGGCGGGGCGCGCGCGTACGAACCCGCGATGGACCTGCCCATCGCTCTGGCGGTCGCAGCCGCTGCCGCCGGCACGTGCGTCGCGGCGGACACCGTGGCCTTCGGCGAGGTCGGACTCACCGGCCAGGTCCGGGCGACCGCCGGGATCGACCGGCGCCTCGCCGAGGCCGCCCGGCTCGGCTTCACGAGGGCGATCATCCCCGAGAGGGGTTCGGAGGACGTCCGCGTCCCGCCCTCGATGCGGGTAGTCCGGGTGGACACGCTCCTGGCCGCGATCGGCGCGGGCCACGACTCGAGCGCGCACCCTGCGCGCCGCCGTCCGGGTCACAATCCGGATACGGCGCGGCTGCGGGTGATCGCCGAACCCTAGGATGATGTCCGGAGGACGTGTGGGGAATGGGGAGACGTGCGGGATCTTGACCTGCGATCGACGCTGGAGGCGGTGGCGCCGGGGACCGACCTGAGGGACGGCCTGGAACGCATCCTGCGTGGCCGGACCGGCGCCATCGTCGTCCTGGGCCATGACGAGACGGTGGACTCGCTGTGCTCCGGTGGATTCGAGCTGGACATCGAGTTCACGGCGGCCCGCCTCCGCGAGCTGGCCAAGATGGACGGAGCGGTGGTGGTGGACTTCAGCAACCGGCGCATCCGCCGCGCGAACGTCCAGCTCCTGCCGGATCCCGGCATCGAGTCCCTCGAGACCGGCATGCGCCACCGCACCGCCGAGCGGGTCTCCCGCCAGACCGGGTTCCCGGTGATCTCCGTCTCCCAGTCGATGCGCATCATCGCCCTGTACGTCGGCGGGGCCCGCCACGTCCTGGAGGGCTCGGACCTGCTGCTGTCGAAGGCGAACCAGGCGCTGGCCACCCTCGAGCGCTACCAGCACCGCTTCGACGAGGTGCTGGCCACCCTCTCGGCCCTCGAGATCGAGGACCTCGTCACGGTCCGGGATGTCGTGGCCGTCGCCCAGCGCATGGAGATGGTCATGCGCATCTGGTACGAGATCGATTCCTACGTGGTCCAGCTCGGCACGGACGGGCGGCTCCTGAGACTCCAGGTGGAGGAACTGGTCTCCGGAACCGGCCGTGACCGGGAGCTCCTCCTCGAGGACTACGGCACCCACGACACCACGGAACTCGCCGAGCGCCTCGCCGCGCTCGAACCACACCAACTCGCCAATCCCCTCGACGTGGCGCGGGCCCTGCGGCTGATCGCGGGGAGCCAGGGGCTGGAGACTCCGCTGGCCGCCAGGGGCTACCGCCTGCTGTCCCGCATCCCGCGCCTGCCGCGCTCCGTGGCCGTGGCCCTCGTCGAGCACGCCGGCTCACTCCAGCGCCTGCTGTCCGCCACCTCCGAGGAACTGCAGCAGGTCGAGGGCGTCGGACCACTGCGCGCCCGTGCGATCCGCGAGGGCCTCTCGCGGCTCGCCGAGTCCTCGATACTCGAGCAGCGCTTCGTCTGACTGCCGGTCCCGGGCGGCTACCGGAGGGTGAACACCGCGGCGGCCTCGGGAACCTCCACCGCCGCGTAGTCGAGGCCCACCTGGTAGGTGCCGGGCCGCACGGCGGACTCGACGCTCGCACAGCCGGGGGCGCTCCTCGTCCCCGGCCACGTCACGGTGCGGGTGGTGGAGTCCTCCGGGCCCAGCAGGAGCCGCACCGGATCCGACGAGCCGCAGTGGGCATTCGACCAGATGAGGTCCTCCCCCGAGACGACGGTCAGGACAAGGGTCGCCGCCCCCGCGTCCACGAGGCAGGCCTCTCCCGAGACGTTCGTGATGGTGAGGGCGAAGCGCACGGCTCCTCCCGCGGCGCCCGCGTCGTGGGCCAGCTCCCAGGACAGCCCGTCGGACGGGCACGCGACCGGCTGGGCGGTGGACATCCCGGTGGGAGTCGCCGCCGCCAGCTGCTCCGAGACAGCGTCCGCCCAGGCGTCCCCGAGGATGCCGAACAATCGGCCCATCCCCCACACGGCACCGGCGCCCAGGAGGACCACGACCACCAGCGCGATGGCGCGGCGGCGCCAGTAGACACCCCTCGAAAGCGGCCGGCGGCGCCCCTGCGTGCGGGCTGCCGTCACCGTCCGCGTCCCGCGGCGCCGTTGTGCCATGCCATCTCCTCCCCCACCACGGTACGAGAGTGCGGCCACGTCACCTGCGACGGCACGCCGGTTCGCATCCGTGGGCCGTGCCACGTCACAATGCCCACGATGGAACTGCACCGGGACGTGCTGGACTGGTTCGCGGCCAATGCGCGCGACCTGCCCTGGCGGCGCGGTACAAGCCCGTGGGGCGTGCTCGTCTGCGAGGTGATGGGCCAGCAGACCCCGCTCTCCCGCGTGATCCCCCGGTGGCACGCGTGGATGGACCGCTGGCCGACCCCGTGCGACCTCGCGGCCGCCCCCCAGTCCGAGGTGCTGCGCGCCTGGGACCGCATGGGCTATCCCCGGCGCGCCCTGGCCCTGCACCGGTGCGCTGCCGAGCTGTGCGCGCACCACGGCGGTGAACTCCCGGAGGAGGAGGCCGCGCTGCGCGAGCTGCCGGGCATCGGCCCCTACACGGCGTCCGCCGTCGCGGCGTTCGCGTTCGGGACGCGCACCGCCGTGCTCGACACCAATGTCCGGCGCGTCCTCGCCCGCCTCCATGGCGATGCCCTCCCCCCGCGTTCGGTGACGGTCGCGGAGCGGGCACGCGCCACGGCGCTCCTGCCCGAGGACGGCACGGCCGCACGGTGGAGCGAGGCCCTGATGGAGCTCGGGGCACTCGTGTGCACCCCCGAGCCCCGGTGCGAGCGGTGCCCGGTCTCGGACCGCTGCGCCTGGCTGGCCGCCGGCCGCCCCGCCGCGGCCCACGCCAGGCGCCCGGCCCAGCCGTGGACCGGCACCGACCGGCAGTCCCGCGGGCGCATCCTCGCCGCGCTCCGTGCCACCGACGTGACGTGGGTGAGCGGGAGCGTGTTGCTCGGCCATGCCCGCGTCAGCGACGACGACGCCCAGCCGGCCCGAGCCCTCGCCTCCCTCGTCCGGGACGGCCTCGTGACGCGTCAGGGGGAGGAGTACGCACTCGGGAGCGATATCCTCGAGCGGTGAGCGTCCCGGAGGAGGTGGCCCTGGCCCGCGCGGTCCGGGCGCTGCGCACCGGGATGGTCCTGACGCTGGCCACCGCGCTCGCCCTCGGGGTGCTCGCCTCCGCCATCCTCGTCCTCGCAGGCACCCCGGAGGCACAGCTCAGGTTGTGGCCGGGACTCACCACGCTCCTGCTCGGGCAGGTGGCCGCACTCGTGGCCGGGGTGCTCGCCTTCGTCGCCCTGCAGCGGGCGCTGCGCCCCGGCGCCGATCATCGGGCTGCCCGCCAGTGGGCGTCCGGCGGGTTGCAGCGCATCCCGCGGCCGTTGTTCGCCGCCCTCGTCCTCGCGACGACGGCGTGGGCCCTGGTGGAGCCCGCCGCCGGTCTCGAGGCGCTCGTGGGCGCGCTGGTCGGCGCGCAGTCCGCCCTCCCCGTCACCCTCGCCGCGCGCAACTTGGACGGCTCCGCGACGGCTCCGGGCACCTGAGAGCCCTCAGCCCTCCAGCCGCAGCAGCATCCGCGTGTTGCCGAGCGTGTTGGGCTTCACGCGGGCGAGGTCGAGGAACTCTGCCACGCCGTTGTCGTACGAGCGCAGGAGCTCCATGAACACCTCGGGCTCCACCACGGGGCCCTCCACCACCTGGAAACCGTGCCGGGCGAAGAAGTCCACCTCGAACGTGAGGCAGAAGACCTCCTGCAGCCCGAACTCGCGCGCGCGCTCGAGCAGCCGCTCGAGGAGGGCATGGCCAACGCCCTCCCGGAGGTGGTCGCCGTGGACCGCCAGGGTCCGGACCTCGCCGAGGTGTTGCCACAGGATGTGCAGGGCACCGCACCCCACGGGCGTCCAGCCGGCGCCCTCCGGGACCTCGGCGATGAAGAACTCGGGAATCTCCTCGT
Organism: Actinomycetota bacterium; assembly: GCA_009930425.1. Taxonomy (GTDB): domain Bacteria; phylum Actinomycetota; class Actinomycetes; order Actinomycetales; family Actinomycetaceae; genus UBA1383. Next base: position 6,518 of record RZYE01000027.1, read on the forward strand.
AGTAGCCCACGAGGTCGCGTGGGATGAGGATGTGCTTCTCGTGGTTGGCGTACGGCTCCACGAGGTCCCGGATGGCAACCGCATCGGTCGGCATCGCCGGGCGTACCCTCACGTCGGTCATGGGACCATCATGGCACTGTGGTACTGAAGTACCACAATTGGGTTCAACATCCGGTCACCGGGCAGCTGCGAGGAGGCCGCGCGCCGTCGTCTCGTCGATGACGAGGTCCGTCACCGCGCCTGCTCGCAGGGCACCCAGCGTTGGGGCGACCTTCGCATCTCCCGCCACCACGCAGACCCGCCGTGCGATCCGCCGCAGTTCCGCCGGAGTGGGACCGGTGGCACGGGCGTTCAGCTCGATGTCCTCCCACGTCCCGTCCTCGCGGAGGAAGACGGTGCACACATCGCCCACGACCCCCTGCCGTGAGAGAGCGGCGAGGTCGTCGGCATCCAGGTAGCCGGCGGTGTACACGTGCGAGCGCAGGGAGCCTCGGATGCTCCCCACGCCGAACACCGCGAGGTCGCACCGTCGCTGCACGTCCAGCACCCGCTGGATCGAACGCTCACGCCACATCGCACGGCGCGTCTCGGTGTGGTCGAAGAAAGCCGGGACCGGGAAGAACGTCGCGCTCGCGCGGAAGGCCTCCGCCATGCCCGTCATGATCGAGCCGGCATAGGGGATACCCGAGGTCGCCTGGTTCGCCGCGCCGTTCAGCTGGACCACCGTGACGCCCGTCAGGGGATGCGGCTCGAGGTGGGAGACGACCGCGGAGATCGTCGTCCCCCACGCGACCCCGACGACGAATCCCGGCTCCACCCATTCCCCCAGCAACCGTGCCGCCACCCGCGCGACGGCGTCGAGGCGCCGCAACTCGCCCTGTGCCTCCGCCACGACGTGCGCGCGGACGCCGAAGAGCTCCCCGATGTCCCGCGCGAGCGCGTCGGTGGCCGAGTGGCCGGGCGCGAGGCTGACGCGCACCAGGCCGGTCTCACGGGCAGTCGCGAGCATGCGGGAGACGGTGGAACGGGAGACCCCCACGCGCTTCGCGATCGCCTCCATCGTCTCGCCCTCGAGGTGGTAGAGCCTCGCGACCTCGTACACACGGTTGTCCGCCATGCCCCCACAATATGCACATATGTGCAAGCGGTTGAACAATCCGCGCAGGCTCACGAGAATTGAGGGAACAACCAACGATCGGAGTCAACCGTGCCGTCCTCCCGCCTCACCGCCACCTCCCGGTCCGCCGCCCTCGCCGCCATGGGCGACGACGCGGGCCTCGACATCCTCGTCATCGGCGGCGGCGTGACCGGTGCCGGGATCGCCCTCGACGCCGCCACCCGCGGGCTGCGGGTGGGAATCGTCGAGGCCCAGGACTGGTCCGCGGGAACGTCCTCCCGGTCCTCGCGGCTGGTCCACGGAGGGCTGCGCTACCTCTACAACCTGGACTTCAAGCTCGTGGCCGAGTCACTGCACGAACGTGGCCTGCTGCTCTCGACGCTCGCCCCCCACCTCGTGCGCGCCCAGCCCTTCCTTTGGCCCCTCAAGCAACCCGTGGTCGAGCGCACCTACTCCGCGGTCGGCGTCGGGATGTACGACGCGATCGCCCTGGCCGCCAACCGTCGCAAGACCGTGCCGTTCCAGCACCACCTGACCCGGGAGGGCGTCCTCGCCACGTTCCCGGACGCGAGGGCCGACAAGTTGGTCGGGGCGATCCGGTTCTACGACGCCCGTGTCGACGACTCCCGGCTCGTCATCACCCTCGTCCGCACGGCCGTCAGGTACGGCGCCCTCGCAGCCTCGCGGACCCAGGTCATGGACCTGCCGCGTGACGGCTCGGGACGGGTGACGGGCGCCGTCGTGCGTGACCTCGAGGCCGGCGAGGACATCACCATCCGCGCCCGTGAGGTCATCAACGCCACCGGGGTGTGGACCGAGGCCGTCCAGGACCTCGCCGAGGCGGAGGGCGGGCTTCGCGTGCTCACCTCCAAGGGCATCCACATCGCCGTGCCGCGCGACCGCATCCAGGGTTCCACCGGGATGTTCCTGCGGACCGAGAAGTCCGTGCTGTTCATCATCCCCTGGCCGGACCACTGGGTGATCGGCACCACGGACACGCCCTGGACCGAGGACCTCGCCCACCCGGTTGCCACCGCGCGGGACGTCGACTACCTGCTGGACCACGCCAACGCCGTGCTCACCTCCAACCTGACGCGCGAGGACGTCATCACCACCTGGGCAGGCCTGCGGCCGCTCCTGCAGCCCGGCACGAAGGACGCCTCGAGGACCGCGAAGGTCTCCCGGGAGCACACGGTCGCCCGAGTGGCCGAGGGGCTCTCCGCCATCGCCGGCGGCAAGCTGACCACCTACCGCGTCATGGCCGAGGACGCGGTGGACTTCGCGCTCGGGGCACGCGCCCGCTCGCTGCCCTCCGTCACCTCGGCGACGCCGCTCGTGGGTGCCGAGGGCTTCGCGGCGACCCAGCGACTCGCGGGCCGGATCGGCGCGCGGTACGGCTGGGACGACGAGCGCATGGAACACCTCCTGTCCAGGTACGGCTCCGCCGTCGACGAACTGCTCGCACTGGTGGACGAGGATCCAGCCCTTGCCGAGCCGCTCGCCTCCGCGCCGATGTACCTGCGCGCAGAGGTGGCGTACGCGGTGACCCACGAGGGCGCGCTGCACCTCGAGGACATCCTGAACCATCGCATCCGCCTCGCGCAGACCCGCCACGACCGGGGCGTCGGCGCCCTGGACGAGATGGCCGGGATCGCGGCTCCGCTGCTCGGCTGGGACGAGGCGCAGGTCTCCCGGGAGAAGGACGCGTACCGCGCAGCGGCGGAGGCGGAGGACGCCGCCGCCCTCCAGGACACGGACTCGGCGGCCACCGCGGAACGGCTCCGTGGTGGCGACCTCGTGCCGCTGGCCCCCGTCGCGAGCTGAGAGGAGGCACCCATGTACGTCATGGCGATCGATCAGGGAACGACCTCGTCGCGGGCGATCATCTTCGACCACGGGGGCCAGATCGTGTCCACGGGTCAGTTGGAGCACGAGCAGGTCCTCCCACGGGCGGGCTGGGTGGAGCACGACCCGGTGGAGATCTGGGCGAACGTGCGCCAGGTGGTGGCGCAGGCGCTGTCCCGGGCGGAGCTGAACGCGGGTGACATCGCCGCAGTGGGGATCACCAACCAGCGCGAGACGGCGGTGGTGTGGGACCGGACCACCGGCGAGCCGGTGTACAACGCGATCGTGTGGCAGGACACGCGCACGGACCGGATCTGCGCGGAACTGGGCGGCGAGGACGGCCAGGACAGGTACAGGGACCGGGTCGGGCTGCCGCTGGCCACGTACTTCTCGGGTCCGAAGGTGAAGTGGATCCTGGACAACGTGGACGGTGCCCGGGAGCGGGCCGAGGCCGGGGACCTGCTGTTCGGCACGACGGACACGTGGGTGCTGTGGAACATGACGGGCGGCCCCAACGGCGGGGTGCACGTCACGGACGTCACCAACGCCTCCCGGACGATGCTGATGGACCTGCGGACCCTCCAGTGGGACGAGGGGATCGCGGCGGACATGGGGATCCCGGTCTCGATGCTGCCGGAGATCCGGTCCTCCTCGGAGGTCTACGGCACGGGCCGTGGCCACGGGCTGCTGTCCGGCGTGCCGATCGCGGGGATCCTGGGGGATCAGCAGGCCGCGACGTTCGGGCAGGCGTGCTTCGAGGTGGGGATGGCGAAGAACACCTACGGCACGGGCAACTTCATGCTGCTCAACACCGGAACGGAGCCGGTGTTCTCGCGCAACGGATTGTTGACCACGGTGTGCTACAAGATCGGGGAGCAGGACGCGGTGTACGCGCTGGAGGGCTCGATCGCGGTGACCGGGTCCCTGGTGCAGTGGCTGCGGGACAACCTGGGCATCATCTCCTCCGCGCCCGAGGTGGAAGAGCTCGCCCGCACGGTGGCGGACAACGGGGGGGCGTACTTCGTGCCCGCGTTCTCCGGCCTGTTCGCCCCGTACTGGCGTTCCGACGCCCGTGGCGTCCTGGTGGGCCTGACCCGGTTCGTCAACAGGGGCCACATCGCACGGGCGGCGCTGGAGGCCACCGCGTTCCAGACCCGGGAGGTGCTGGACGCGATGGATGCGGACTCCGGGGTCCCGCTGGCGGAGCTGAAGGTGGACGGGGGCATGGTGGCCAACGAGACCCTGATGCAGTTCCAGGCCGACATCCTCGGGGTGGACGTGGTCCGCCCGAAGGTCGCGGAGACCACTGCGCTGGGCGCGGCCTACGCCGCCGGCATCGCGGTGGGGTTCTGGCAGGGCGAGGCCGACGTGACCGCCAACTGGGCCGAGGACAGGCGGTGGAGGCCCGAGATGGACCAGGCCGAGCGGGAACGCACCTACCGCCTGTGGAAGAAGGCCGTGAACCGCACCTTCGACTGGGTGGACGACGACGTGGTCTGAGTCGCTCGGGCTCGTATCCTTGAGGAGACGCGAGGGAGGCCCCATGGACATCACGCCACCGCAGGCGGGCCTCTTCGACCTTCCCCGCGGCTTCCGCAAGCCGAGCGCGCGCGTGGTGCTGCTCACCGGGCCATCCGGTTCGGGCAAGACCTCGCTCACCCGCCGTCTCGGGCTGCCCGTGGTCAGCCTCGACGACTTCTACCACGACGAGGACCACCCGGCCCTCCCCCGCCGCTACGGCATCGTGGACTGGGACTCCCCCGCGTCCTGGGACCGGGGTGCCGCGATGGACGTCCTCCTCGCGCTGTGCCGCACCGGCCGCTCCGACGTCCCGATCTATGACATCCCGACCAACCGCCGCACCGGCACCACCCACCTCGACCTGCAGGGGGCCCCCATCGTCATCGCCGAGGGGATCTTCGCGGCGGAGATCGTGGACGACTGCCGGTCGGAGGACATCCTCGCGGACGCGATCTGCATCGTGCGGCCACGGGTGCAGACCTTCTTCTTCCGGCTCGCCCGCGACCTGGGCGAGGCCCGCAAGCCACCCACCACCCTCGTGCGGCGCGGCGTCAGCCTGGCACGCGCCGAGCCCGGCATGATCGCGGACCTCGTGGGGAAGGGCTGCCAGCCCCTCGGGTTCTCCGAGGCCGAACAGGTGGTGCAGGCCCACGTCCGCCAGGCCGTGCACGTGCGCGGCGACTAGGCGTCGCGCTCCACCACCCAGGCGGCGAACCCGGGGAGCGGGAACCGCACCCTGCCCCTGCCCGCCGTCTCGACGACGCCGCGCGCCACGAGGTCAGCCCGTACCCTCCCGAGGCCCGCCGGCCTGCGTCCGAGTTCCGCGGCGACCTCCGCGACCGCCGCCTCGTCCCCGAGCCGAGCGAGCGCGGAGACGAAGCTCCGCTGCGCCCCGGTCAGCAGCTCCCACCGTGCCAGGTAGAGGCCACGGGCGTCCGCGAACGCCAGTTCCACCGCCGTCTCGGCGTCCGCGCGCCGGATCGTCCCGCCGCGTCGCAGCTGCCAGGCGAACCTGCCGATGGACTGCAGGAAGAACGGGACACCCCAGGAGGCCTCGACGGCCCGGGCGACTGCGCCGTCCTCCCATGCCACCCCCAGGTGGGCGGCGGGTGCGGTGAGGGCGACGGCGGCGGCGACGTCGTCGAGCGCCCCGATCTCGTGGAACTCCCAGAGCCGTTCCGCGTACCTGGCGGACCGGGCGAGGGTGGCCGGGAGGTTGGACTGTCCGGCCCCGACGACCTGCACCGGCACGGGCAGGTCCTCCTGCCCCAGCAGGTGGAGGGACCTGTTGAGGGCGCGGAGGTCCTCCGGGGTGGCGGAGTCCAGCTCGTCGATCGTGAGGAGCACCGGGGTGTCCTCGGCACGCGCCCACTCGCCGAGCGCCTGCAGGAGTTCCTGGAGGTCGGTCCCCAGGTCACCGCTCAGGTCGGGCGGCTCCACGTCCACGCCGAAGGAGAGCCGCCCACCGGTGTCGAGGGACAGCCGCAGCGCCGAGAAGATCCCGAGGACGCGGCGGAGCCGCTCGTCCCCGCCACGGGGGGCGCGGGACCGGCCGACGGCCTGCCGCAACGGGATGTAGAGCGCGCGCGTCAGCGATTCCGCGAGCGAGTCGGGCGGCCCGGCCTCGATCCGCGCGCAGGTCCAGCCTGCGTCATGGGCCCGCTGCAGGAGTTCGAGCAGGAGCACGGTCTTGCCCACTCCGCGCGCCCCGGTGACCACCCAGGGGCGCTGGCCCTCGGCGGTCGCCCTGACCGTGGCGGTGAGTTCCTCGAACCGCTCCAGGATCGCGTCCCGGCCCGCGAGGACGGGAGGTGCGATGCCGGCGCCCGGCCGGTAGGGGTTGGTGGCGTCGGGGAGGCCCACGGCTCAGAGTCGCTTGACGAGCGGGAAGGTGATGGTCTCCCGGATCCCGAGTCCGGTGAGCGCCATGAGCAGGCGGTCGAGGCCCATGCCCATCCCGCCGGCCGGTGGCATGCCCTGCTCCATGGCCTGCAGGAAGTCCTCGTCGTACACCATGGCCTCGGCGTCACCCGCGGCCGCGATGAGGGCCTGCGCCTCGAACCGCTCCCGCTGCACGACGGGGTCCACCAGCTCGGAGTAGGCGGTCGCCAGCTCGAAGCCGCGCACGTACAGGTCCCACTTCTCAACGAGGCCGGGCTTCGACCTGTGGGCGCGGGTGAGCGGCGAGGTGTCCACCGGGTAGTCGCGCACGAAGGTGGGGAGGTACAGGGTGTCCCCCACGAGCTCCTCCCACATCTCCTCGATGATCTTCCCGGCGGTGTGGTGCGGGGCCACCTCCGCCCCGATGCCCTCCGCGAGGGCCGCGAGCTCGGCACGGGGTGCCAGGGGGTCCACCTCGCGGCCGAGCGCCTCGGAGAGCGAGTCCAGGAGCGAGATCTCCGCCCACGTCCCGGAGAGGTCGTACTCGGAACCGTCCGCGAGCACCACCACCTCGGAGCCGAGGGCATCGCGGGCGGCGCGCTGCACGAGATCGCGCGTGAGGGACGCCATCGTGTCGTAGTCGCCGTAGGCCTCGTAGGCCTCCACCATCGCGAACTCCGGGGCGTGCTCCGAGTCGGAGCCCTCGTTCCGGAAGTTGCGGTTGATCTCGAACACCTTCTCGATCCCGCCGACCACCGCGCGCTTGAGGAACAGCTCGGGGGCGATGCGGAGGTAGACGTCCGCATCGAACGCGTTGATGTGGGTCACGAAGGGGCGCGCGGCGGCACCGCCGTGCAGGTTCTGGAGCATCGGGGTCTCGATCTCGAGGTACCCGCGCTCGTCGAAGTTGGCGCGCAGGGACTTCACCACGGCGGCCCGCGTGCGGACCATCTGCCGGGCGGCCGGCCGGAGGATGAGGTCGAGGTGGCGCTGGCGCACCCGCCCCTCGTCGGAGAGCGCGACGAGCTCGCCGGCCTCGTTCTCGTACGACTTCGGCAGCGGGCGCAGGGCCTTGGAGGCGATCCGCCACTCGGAGGCGAACACGGACAGCTCCCCGCGCTTCGAGGAGATCACCCGGCCGGAGACGAACAGGTGGTCCCCGAGATCCACGTCCGCCTTGAAGGCGGCGATGGACTCGGCACCCACCTCGCCGGCGGAGACCATGACCTGGAGGGCATGTCCGGCGCCGTCCTGCAGCGTGGCGAAGCAGAGCCGCCCCGTGTTGCGCAGGTACATGACCCTGCCTGCGAGAGCGACGACATGGTCCGTCTCCTCGCCCGCCGCGAGGTGACCGTACGCCTCGCGCACCGCGAGGATGGTGTCCGTGATGGGGAGCGTCACCGGGTAGGGATCGATCCCGGACTCCAGGAGGCGCTGGCGCTTGGCGGCGCGGACGCGGACCTGTTCGGGCTGCTCGGTGCGGTGACTGGATTCGCTCACCCGTCGGATTTTACGGTAGGGGGGCCGTTGCCACGTTCGGCCCACGAGTAGGACCCATCACACTGATACCCCCTGGGGTATGAGATACTCTGGTTCAGATCCCTCGGGAGGAGGAACCATGCAGCTCACCGGACAGGACCTCGTCTCGGTCCGCAACAGGCTCAGCCGGGCCAACGGCCAGCTCGCCGCCGTCATCCGCCTCCTCGACGAGGGCGGTGACTGCGAGGTCATCGTCACGCAGCTCGCCGCCTGCTCCAAGGCGCTGGACAAGGCCGGCTTCCAGATCATCGCCGCCAGCCTGCGCCAGTGCATCGAGGACCCCGACGCCACAATGGACCAGAAGAAGCTCGAGAAGCTCTTCCTGACGCTGTCCTGACCCGGTGACGCTGTCCTGACCCGGTGACACTGTCCTGACCCGGTGGCACTGTCCTGACCCGGTCAGGCGCCGTGGGCGTCCTCCTCCATCTCCCCCACCCGGTGCTGGCCGTGGTGGAAGGACACGCCGGTGCCCATCATCCAGGGCGCCTGGCCCGCGGTCGTGTCCGGCACGCGTCCCGGCTCGTCGCTGATGTCGATGGGTGCGTTGGCCTCGTCCACGAACACCACCCGCGGGCTGTACGTCCGGGCCTCCTCGGTGCTCATCATCCCGTAGGCCATCAGGATGACGATGTCGCCCTTGTGGACGAGGTGCGCGGCGGCCCCGTTGATGCACAGCTCACCGCTCCCCGCCTCCCCCGGCAGGACGTAGGTGGTCAGCCGGCTGCCATTGGTGACGTCCACGACGTCGACCTGCTGGCCGGGCAGCAGGTCCGCTGCCGCGAGGAGGTCCTCGTCCACGGTGATCGATCCCACGTAGTGCAGGTCGGCGTCCGTGATCGTGGCCCGGTGGATCTTGGAGATCATCATGGGGCGGAGCAGCGAGGTCATGGCGTTCCTCCGAACGGGACCAGGGCGTTGTCGATGAGGCGCGTGGTCCCGACGCGTGCCGCCACCGCGAGCAGTCCCGTGGCTGCCCCCGGCTCCAGGTCGGTGAACGTGGCGGGGTCCACGAGTACAAGGTAGTCCAGGTCCACGCCCTCGGCGGCATCGAGGACAGCCCGGGCGGCTGCCAGCGCGGCACCGGGCCCTCCCCCGGCGGCAGCCCGCCCGGCCTCGAGGGCCCGGACCAGGGCCCTCGCCCGGACGCGCTCGGAGGGGCTGAGGTAGGCGTTGCGGGAGGAACGGGCCACCCCGTCGTCATCGCGGACGATGTCCACCGGGACGATCCGAGCCCCGAGGTCGAGGTCCTCCACCATCGTGGTGACGAGGGCGAGCTGCTGGGCGTCCTTGCGGCCGAAGAGCGCGACGTCGGGACCGGTCAGGCACATCACCTTGTGCACCACCTGCAGCACCCCGGCGAAGTGGCCCGGCCGGGTGGCTCCCTCGAGGATCGAGCCCACCGGCCCCGGGTCGATGCGCACGAGTGGCGGGCGGGGGTACATCTCGGCGTCGGAGGGCGCGAACACGAGGTCCACCCCCTCCGTCTCGAGGAGGGCAAGGTCGGCCGCGAGGTCGCGCGGATAGGCGTCGAAGTCCTCGCCCGCCCCGAACTGCAGCGGGTTCACGTAGACGGAGACGATCACGTGGTCGGCGAGTTCCCGCGCACGTCGCACGAGCGTGAGGTGGCCCTCGTGCAGGGCTCCCATCGTCATCACGAGGGCGCGCGTGCCCGGCAGCGCCTCGAGCGCCTCCGCCAGCTCCGCACGCGAGGTCGTGACCCTCATCGGCCGGCCCCTCCTGTCAGGTCCGTGATCTCCGCGGCGACGGCAGCCCCGATCCGGCCGTTCGCCTCCGCCCGCGCCGCAGTCAGGGCGCACATGGTGCGGTAGCCCCGCTCGACGTCCTCCTCGCCGAGTTCGGCGAGGGCCTGGAGGTGCTCCCGGATCGTGCCGACGTCGCCGCGCACCACCGGACCCGTCAGGTGCAGCTCGCCGTCGGCCAGCACCCCTTCGAGGGCCGCGTTGAGGAGGGGCCCGAGCAGGCGGCCGGGCGAGTCGATCCCGGTCGCGGCGAGGATTCGCTCGGCCTGCGCCACGAGCGTGACGAGGTGGTTGGCGCCGTGGGTGAGGGCGGCATGGTACGCGGTGCGGTCCGCCGGGGGCACCACGAACGGCTCGCCCCCGATCTCCACCACGAGGGCCTGGGCGATCGGCAGCAGGGCCGACGGGGCGGTCACCGCGAAGGGACAGCCGGAGAGTCGCGAGAGGTCGATCGAGGTGCCGGTGAAGGTCATGGCGGGATGGATCGCCAGCGGCAGCGCACCGGCGGCGCGCGCCGGCTCCAGCACGTCGAGGCCGTGGACGCCGGAGGTGTGCACCACGATCTGGCCCACCTGCCACAGCCCGAGCGCGGCCGCCCCGGAGACCACGCCGGCGATCGCGTCGTCGGGGACGGTCACGAGGACCACCTCGGCGCGGCGGATCACCTCGTGCGGGCTGACCACCTCGACCCCCGGGAGGAGCAGCTCCACCCGTTCGCGCGCGTCGTCTGAGACGGCCGTCACCCCCACGACGGCGTGCCCCAGCGACCGCAGCGCGTTGGCGAGGACGGTGCCCACCCTGCCGGCGCCGATGACGCCGATGCCGAGCCTCTGCGCACTCACGGCCCTGCCTCCGGCTCCGTGGCCGCTTCTGCCTCCGGCACTGCCTCGGGCTCCGCCACGCCGACGCGGCGCATCCACTCCTCCGGGCCCTCGTTCGAGCGCGCCACCCGGGCCCGGGCCGCCTGCTCGAACAGCACCCGCCCGGCCGTCCCGGCCGGCAGGTGCGGCACCAACGGGCTGATGGGCCCCGGGACGGAATCCGCCCGGAGGTCCGCGAGTCCGAGCCGCCGTTCCCACGGCCCCTGCTGGATCGCCAGGGACTGGGTGCGCTCATGGGGGACCACGGTGAGGGTCCGGGTGAGGCGGCCCCGGCGCATCAACAGCGCGGTGCGCGTGATCAGCAGGCCGTTGCGGCGCCAGATGACCGGGTCCACCCACCGTGCGGAGGGTGGGGAGGGGAGGAAGCCACCGTCGTCGAGGGTGCCGGTGAGGGC
>RZYE01000200.1 GCA_009930425.1 Actinomycetota bacterium
GTTGACCTTGTTGTAGGCGCACATCACGGTCCAGGGCTGGGCGCCCTTCACCACGCGCTCGAAGGCCGGCAGGTAGATCTCCCGCAGGGTGCGCTCGTCCACCTGGGCGTCCACGCGGAGGCGGTCCGTCTCCTGGTTGTTGGCCGCGAAGTGCTTCAGCGACGTGCCTACGCCCTGGGACTGGATGCCGCGGACCATGGCGGTGGCCAACTCCCCGGCGAGGAGGGGGTCCTCGGCGAAGTACTCGAAGTTGCGTCCGCAGAGCGGGGAGCGCTTCATGTTCACGCCGGGGCCGAGCAGGACCGAGACCTCGTTCGCGCGGGTCTCGCGGCCCAGTGCCTCACCCACGCGCGCGAGCAGGTCCGGATCCCACGTGGAGCCGAGGCCCGCGGCGCTGGGGAAGCAGGTGGAGGGGACTGACCTCGCGAGGCCGAGGTGGTCCATCTCCTCGGCCTGCTTGCGCAGTCCGTGGGGGCCGTCGGCCACCATGATGGCCGGGATGCCGAGGCGCTCGATCGGCTGGGTGTGCCAGAAGTCCGAGCCGGAACAGAGGGAGGCCTTCTCCTCGAGCGTGAGTTCGGAGACGAGGCGGGGGATGTCGGTGAGAGTGGGCATGACCGTCCTTGGGCTTGGTTCTCTGGGGTCTGCGTCCAGTCTGGCACAATAATCAACCGAACGGTAGATTGTAGTTCGTGACTGTTGACCAGCCGGCCCGGCGGGGACCTGGCCGACCGCGATCTGGTGGCGAGGACACGCGGGAGCGCATCCTCGCCGAGGCCGTGCGCCTCTTCAGTGCGGGCGGATTCCGCGGAACCTCCCTCGCCGAGATCGGACGCGCGGCCGGAGTCACCAAGGCCACCGTCCTCCACCACTTCGCGTCCAAGGAGTCGCTGTTCGTGGAGGTGCTGAGGCGCCGCGATGCGGGCGACGGCACCAGCGCCGCGACCGGGGCGAGTAGCCGTGATGCGGCCGGGGAGGACCTTCGCGCTGCGACCGGTCCTGCCATCCTCGATGCGCCCCGCGCAGAGCTCCCCACCCCGCGGCAGTTCACCGACGCCTGGGTGCGGCTGGTGGCGCACAACGAGACCACCCCCGACCTCGTGGCCCTCTACGCCTCGATGTCGGTGGCCGCCCTGGACGCCGACCACCCCGCCCACGCGTGGCTCCGGGAGCACTGGGAGACCGCCGTCGGCGGGATCGTGCGCGTGCTCGAGGAGGGCAAGGCCGCTGGCCTCGTGCGGCAGGAGGCGCCCTCGGACCAGCTCGCACGCATCATCGTGGCCGCCGCCGACGGCTTGCAGCTCCAGTGGCTCGGCAACCGGGCGGACGGCCGCCCCGCGGGCATGGTTGACGAGACGCGTGAGCTCCTCGACCTCATCGCCGCGCGCTGGTTCGTGGGCTGAGGGGTCCACGCACCCGCCATCCCGGCCCGTCCTCTCCAATTGCGTACGCAGAACGTTCTGGCGGGTGGTCTACCACCCGCAGGAACGTCCCAGACCCGCGGGATCGTTCTGCGTACGCTGTTGGGCCTCCCCGCGGTCGGGCCTCCCCGCGGTCAGTCAGACCCAGTGCAGCTGTGGGGGCGCGCCGCGGATGCCCGTGGCACGCTGGAGGCATGGACACCTTCCGCGCAGTTCGCGAGCTGGACTTCGACGTCGCGGTGGTCGTGGTGGACCACGCCGACGCCGTCGCCACCTATGGCAACCCGACCGTGCCCTTCGAGTGGGCCTCCGTCACCAAGCTGGTCTCCACCTGGGCCACGCTCGTGGCCGTGGACCGTGGCCACGTCTCGCTGGACGACGACGCCGGACCGGACGGCTCGTCCCTCCGGCACCTGCTCTCGCACTGTTCCGGCCTCCCTTTCGACAAGGGCTCGCCGATCGCGCCGCCGGGCACCAAGAGGATCTACTCCAACAGGGGCATCGAGGTGGCGGCGGACCTCGTGGCGCGCCGCACCGGCACGGACTTCCACGACTGGACGAAGCAGGTGGTGCTCGAACCGCTCGGCATGGACAGCGCTGAGTTCCACGGTTCGCCCGCCCACGGGATCCGGGGCACCGCCGTCGACCTCGCCGAGTTCGCCCGCGCGGTCCTTAACGGCTTGCTGGTCTCCCCGGACCTCGTCGCGGAGGCCACCACCGTCCAGTTCCCCGGCCTGCGGGGAGTGGTTCCCGGCTACGGCCGGCAGGACCCCAACGACTGGGGCCTCGGCTTCGAGATCAAGGGAACCAAGGACCCGCACTGGACCGGCAACAACAACGCGCCGCAGACGTTCGGCCACTTCGGCTGGGCCGGCTCCTTCCTGTGGGTGGACCCGAAGGTGCACCTCGCCGCCGTCTTCGTGGGGGAGCAGCCCTTCAGCGAGGAGCACCAGGAGGCGTGGCCGGAGCTGTCGGACGCGATCCTCGCGGACCACGCGGTGCTGCGCTGACGGGAGGAGACCTTCCAGGATTCTACCCTCGGAGGTAGAATTGAGTCATGCCGACGCTCAACATCAAGGATCCCAAGGTTCGCGAGATGGCCTTGACCCTGGCGGAGCGCCGCCACACCACGGCCACCGGGGCGATCCGGCAGGCGTTGAGCGAGGCCCTTGAGCGCGAGCAGGCCCAGGACCGCGAAGGACTGGCCGAGCGGCTGATGGAGATCGGAAGACGAGCATCCGCGCGGTCGGACAGCTACCTGACGGACGACGACCTCTACGACGAGTCCGGTGCCCCCCGATGATCCTGGACACCTCCGTGCTCATCGCCATCCTGCGGCAGGAGCGGGAGGCCGACCAGTTCGCGCGCATGATCGAGGCGAGCCCCTCCGTGGGCATCTCGGCTGCCTCGATCCTCGAGGCCACGGTCGTCGTCGGGCGGGAGGGGCGTGCGGACCTCGATGAACTCCTCGCCGCGATCGCGCCCGACGTGCACGCCGTGGACCGCACCCACCTCGAGATCGCCCGTGACGCGTGGGCCAGGTTCGGGCGCGGGAGTGGTTCCCCAGCCCGGCTGAACTTCGGTGACTGCTTCTCCTACGCGGCGGCGGTGGCCACCGGCGAGCCCCTCCTCTTCAAGGGCGAGGACTTCACGCGGACCGACGTGCGGGATGCCCGGCGGCCGTGACCATGACCGTCAGCCCGCGATCTCCACGATCACGGGCACGTGGTCCGAGGCGCCCTTGCCCTTGCGCTCGTTCCGCTCGATCGCGGCACCCGTGACGGTCCTCGCGAGGGCGGGGGAGGCCTGGACGAAGTCGATCCGCATGCCCTCGTTCCGGGGGAAGCGGAGCTGCTGGTAGTCCCAGTAGGTGAACTGCTGCGGCACGAACTGCCGCGTCACCTCGGTGAACCCGGCCTCCGCGAAGGCCGCGAATGCCGCCCGCTCCGGCGGGGACACGTGCGTGGCACCGGCGAAGAACTCCATGGACCACACGTCCTGGTCCTCCGGCGCGATGTTCCAGTCCCCCACGAGGGCGATCCTCGCCTCGGGCTCGGCGCGCACCCAGCCCCCGGCGGCCTCCTTCAGCGCGGCCAGCCACGCCAGCTTGTACTCGTAGTGCGGGTTGGAGACCTCTCGCCCGTTCGGGACGTACAGGGACCAGACCCGCACCCCGCCGTCGACGACGCCGCGCCCCACCGTCGCCCCGAGCGCCCGGGCCTCGGCCTGGGGTGCGTCCCCCCAGATGGGCATGCCCTCGAACCCGGCGACGACGTCGTCGAGCCCCACCCGCGACGCGATGGCGACGCCGTTCCACTGGTTGTGGCCGTGGTGCGCCACCTCGTAGCCCAGGGCCTCGAACGGGGCGCGGGGGAACTGCTCGTCCCGGCACTTGGTCTCCTGCATGGCGAGCACGTCCACCCCG
>RZYE01000201.1 GCA_009930425.1 Actinomycetota bacterium
CCACCTTCGAGCGCGGCAAGCTCGTCGAACGACCCGAGGAATCAGGACGCCAGCAAAACGTCGCATGACACGCCGATCCACAGGTCTTGACAATTACTCCCGGTCTCCGTCTACGAAGGGCTATTGGTTGCCCCGAGCGTTGGCCGTTACTTGGACGTCAACGTCAAGAAGGCTGGGTACTCAGTACGCAAGGTCGCCAGCTGAGCTGCAGTACTCATCCTGTGGGGGTACTGGGGGTGAGGCCAGTTACTCTTCATCGCTGGGTCGAGTTGCGAGTCGTTCTCCCCGCCGCACGAATTCGGTGCAGCACGGTGGTCGCGCTGAAACCGAGGTGCTCACCTACTTGTGTGAGAGAGAGGCCAGTTTCGTAAAGACGAATCATCTCGGTCACTTGCTCATCGCTTGGCGGCATGCGGCGCAGCGCAACTCCCCGACGCTTCAAGATTGCGCTGATCGTGACGCGATGGCAGCCGTACTCGGCAGCAAGTTCGTAGACCGTTTTCCCCGTCTCGTAGGCGCTGACGATCTGGCCGATCTTCTCGTCCGAGAGCCCGGCTGCGTCGTGCGCTTGCGACGGCTGGTCGCCTGCGGAAGCTCGCGGGCTCGCTCGGTTGACAGGTGCTGGTGTGCCGTCCGCAGTTCGTTTGCATGCGAGGAGAACAGTCCCACCATGTGAGGCTTACTCGAAACCGCACCTGCTGCAGAGGCGGTGAAGAGTGAGCTCCAGGCCGTTGTCGCCACTGTTGAGTAGTCAGCAAAGAGACCGCCCTTCGGGGCGGTCTCTTTGTCTTTGGTGGGGATGGTGCCCTGTCCGAGGGCGAACGCGGCGGCGAAGTGCCGCCGGATGGCGTCCTGGTCGAGGCCGAGGGTTGCGGCCTGGTAGGCGGCTTCGGCGGCGAACAGTTCGCGTGTGGCGCGGTGAGGCGAGAGCCGATGACGTCCTCATCGGTGATGTAGATCGCGCCGAACACGGCCTGGTTGAGGCGGCGGCGGACTTCGTCGGTGGTGTCCTTGTACAGCTCATGCGGATTCTCCATCAGGCTGAGTTGGGCGTCGAGGAACCGTGCCCCGGCGGTGAGGTCGACGGTGATGGCGTCGCGCTGGGTGACGAGGCGTTCGCGTTCCTGCCCGATCTTCCGGAGCCTGGCCTTGATCTTGGCAGACGCGGCGGTGCCGTCGGCGGCGAGGTCGAGCAGGTTCTCTTCCTGCACGTCGAGCGCGGCCAGTTGACTGTCGAGCTGCTTCTTGAGGAGCCGCTGGGCTTCGTCGGCGTCGCCGACGGTGTCGGCCATGAGCGCACGGAACGCGCGGAGGAACTCCGGGCTGTGCTTCTTGGTCGTGTAGTGGCGCTCGAAACCGATGCCGCTACATGGCCGAAAGAGACGATCAGCGACCTCGTCTACTACCTCGTCATCGACACCCAAGTAGAAGGCGCCAGTCTCGATGCCGTGTACTCCGCCCTCGTGGACTGGTCGCTCGGCCTCTCGATCCCCGTGCTTGTCGGTCCCGTGCCCCCGCCCGCCTCGGAGGCGACAGCGGACAAGCTGCTGGGCACCGTGAACGGCCCGTGGCATCTGCGCAACGCCGACGCGGTGGGGTTCTGGCTCGCACACGAAGGAGCCCTCAGCCAGCACCGCAAGAGACTGCTCGGTGCGTCCGCGCCGGATTGAGCTGCAACTAGCTCTCCTGGCGCAGCTGCGGTGGCGGAATCTCGAGGCTCCGGGGCGCCGTTACTCGTTGTTCTCTGATGCTGTTGAGGAGCTGCTTGCCTGCGATCCGTTGCCCCTCGCAGGGGGCGGTGGGGGCGGTGGCGTGTACTCGCCTGATCCGATACCGCGTTCGGTGAGCCGACGTGTGGTCTCGTTGCTGCCCGATCCCTGCTGCCCGTTGCCGTCGGTCATGAGACGATCCTCCGCTTGTTGCTTGGCCTGTTCCTCGCGGGCTGCGATGCGCCCGCTCTTGATCCACGAGACGACGTCCTTGTCGCCGACGACGATCCAACCGCCCGTGTCGGTGAGAGCATCGCCGAAGTCGCCGTCCGCGGTCATCTCGTACTGCTGGTCGATGTAGAGCTGGTGCTGCTCCGGGTAGGCGGCCGCGAGCGATCCGTGCGTCAGCCATCCGCCGATCCACTGCCCGTTCTCGCGTTGGATCTTCACCCAGGCGGCGTCCTTGTTGTCGCGGTTCGCTTTCTCCCACGGTGACGCGATGTCGATGTATCCGTGGCGGGAGGTCATTCACGGGAGCCAGTCGAGCTTCCTGTCCACCCAGGCGCTTGCCCGCTGCACACCCGTCCAGGCGCCGCGGATCCATGCCGGACTGTTCTCAGCGGGCGGCTCCACCCGGACGTCACGACGATAGACGATCAGCGCGATCAGAGCGGGGATCAGCGCGAAGAACACCGTCACAACCCCACCGACGGCGCGAGGGTCGCTGACGACGAGCGTGTCCGCTTCTGATCCCGGGGCGATGCCGTCGAATAGCCAGCCGCCGAAGAGCATCAGGTACACACCCGCGAGGACGACGGGGAACACAAAGCTGCGCGCCAGCACTAGACCGGGGTTGCGTTCTCCTGGGCGTTCTCCTCGAAGCCAGTGCCTCACACCCGAGAAGATGATGCCGGGCAACGCCAGCACGATCACGGCGGCGACGGCGAAGCTGTTGCTCGGGATGTCGCCCATGATCTACCTCTCAGCGGCTCGGCACGTGGTCAACGCTCACCGTACCGCGGTACGGAACCTCGGCTGATCCTCTCGATCAACCATGCTTGGCACGTGTGATCACGACGGGGATGCTGGTGGTTTCTTCGCGATCGCCGCGCGGAGCATGACGAGACTTACGATCAGGCCGAGCGCGATAGTGATGACCGACCCCTCGATACCGACCTCGCCGCCTGACAGCCATTCGGGGCCTTGGAGGCGGGCGACGAGCAGGCCCGGTTCTGTGGGCACGCCGGAGACGTTGAGCCCGAAGATCGCGGTTTGCGTGAAATTCCAGGCGGCGTGTATGCCGATTGCCAGCCAGAGGCGTCGTGTCAGGAGGTACGCGGCGCCGAAGAGGAGCCCGGCTTGGAGCGCGACGCCGACGGCGCCGAGCAGTGACGAGTGAGGGTTGCCGAGGTGGAGGAGACCGAAGGCGAGCGAGGTGATGGCGAGCGCTGCGGCGGTGCCGAGTTTGCCGATGAGGACGCGGAGCAGGATGCCGCGCATGACGACCTCTTCCCCGAAGGCGCTACCGAGGCCGAGGAGGATTCCTGTGAGGAGCCCGCGCCCGACGGTGACGTCGGTTATCTCGTAGGTGCCTACGCCGAGGAGCAGTAGGACGGTGATGGTGACGATGCCGGCGCCGATGGCCCCTCCGTATGCGAGCTCGCGGATCGCGCCCTGGCGTTCGAGTTCGTAGACGGGTCTGCCTGCGATCCTGGTCGCCACGAACCACATGACGAGGATGGCCGCCGCGACCTGGAGCACCATGCCGATGGGCTGACCCGGCCACGGCGTGGAGAGCGCGTCGTCCCAGGACTGCGCGCCCTGGAGTCCGTAAGCGATCCCCACTTGTGTGATTCCGGCGACGGAGGCGGCGAGAAGGCCGAGCGGGACGCCAACCGCGAGTTGAACCCAGGGTCGCTCGCCCAGTGCCCGCAATGGCAGCTCGCGGCCGCGGCGTCCATCAGCTGCCGTCGTTGAGCGCTGCATGCCTGCTCCGATCGTCGGTTGTTGTCGGTTCGTGACGACTGACTCCGTGATGCCTCATGTCAATACCTCCGGGTGAACTGATCGTTGCCTCAGCAGTGAACCTCCGGTTCGCCAGGTCGTTGCCTCACCTGTTTCCTCCGGTTA